>NZ_SRRZ01000070.1 GCF_013179805.1 Microcoleus asticus IPMA8
AGTTGAAAAGAAAAGGATTTAAAACCTTTTGCAATTATTTAGAGTTCCATCGCAACCGAATAGTTAACTACCGATACTATAAAGAAGAATCTTTAAGTTCTATTGGTTCTGGAACAGTGGAATCAACGATTAAACGGATTGGACTAAGGGTGAAATTATCGGGAGCGCAGTGGAATATCGAGAGTGTTTCCTCTATCCTTTCTCTTCGCTGTGCTTATCTCAATGGTCAACTTTCTACTTGATGTATCTGCAAAAGTGAGATGCACCCACAATAAGTG
Source organism: Microcoleus asticus IPMA8 (assembly GCF_013179805.1). Lineage (GTDB taxonomy): Bacteria > Cyanobacteriota > Cyanobacteriia > Cyanobacteriales > Microcoleaceae > Microcoleus > Microcoleus asticus. The sequence goes on from NZ_SRRZ01000070.1 coordinate 279, forward strand.
ACACTCATCCAACATAAACACGCATAACTTATCTTTTTCTATATCTGACTTCCATATTTCTAGATACTGATTAATTTCTTTTTTTTTACTTACCAATTTAGGGGAGCCTTGGAGATTTTTCTTCGGGAACTTTTCCCAACTAATTTTTGCTGATTCTAATAAAGAATAGTAACGAGAGTTGAGACTGATAAATTACGTCATATTTTGAATCTATATGTATAGCTAATTCTGCCAAATTTCACATTTTCTTCTGACTTAACCTTCTTGATAATTTCTTCTTTGTCTGGACTTAAATAGCTAGGCTTCCCTTTGTAAGCTGTTTTTAGCCCGTTCACTCCCCAGGTTAAAAAATTTTTATTCCACTTACTAATAAATTCTAAAGAGACATTTAATAGTTTGATAATTTGACGATAGGATATTCCTGAAAAACTCCATTTAACCGCTAATGCTCGTTTGAATTCTCTAGCATCTGGATTTCCTTGAATAAAATGTTCTATAGCCTTTCTCAGGTAGATGAGGTACAATAACAGCAATGGATAAACCAATTCCAGAAGTCTTGCTCGTCAACTTGCTCAAAAGCTCTGGTTATTGCTTCTGACAATGCTTTATAAGTTCTCGCCCCCAAAGTACGGAGAATGCCTTTAACTTTAGACCAAAAATTTTTAATTGGGGAGAAATCAGGAGAATAGGGAGGTAGAAATATTAACCTGGTGCCGGCTTTTTTAATGGCTTTTTCTATTTCTTCCCCCTTATGAATGCCATAGTTATCCATTACTACACAAGCACCTTCCCAGAGAACAGGAACGAGTTTTCGGATAATAAAAGCCTCGAAAGTAATGCCATCCATTGAGCCTACTAAATTCACGGAGGTCAAAACTTTTTTGACGGATATTGCTCCCAATATCGATACATTTGGGCCACGTCTATTTGGTTTGGGTCCGCTCGCTCTTGAACCTTTTAATGACCGGGCATATAACCTGACCATAGCCAGATTAACTCCTGACTCATCAATAAAAATTCAGTCCTCTACGTTCAGCTTGTTCACTTGTTGCCAGAACTCATATCGAAGGTTTTGAACTCTCTCAATGCCTTTATCTGACGGAAAGAGCGTTTTTGTTTGAAAGTCATGTTCAACCGTTGGGCCATTCTTCCCATTGTGGCTCGGCTGATAGTAACACCGATTTTTTTGTGGAGTAATTCGCAAAGTTCTTCGAGAGTAGCATCGTTATTTGCCTCAATCAATTCGGCTAAAATTACCAGTTGCTCGGGGTTAAGTTTAAGTTGACTTCCACATCGAGGAGTTTGAGGAGAAATATCTTGGGTTTGACGGGGACAGTTTGAGTAATTTTTGCACAAAACTCAGAGCAACGCAAAACCGCTTGGCTAATTGTCTTTGCTTCAGGGGTTCAGTTTCATAAACATTAATTATTTTTTGCCGGAAGTCAACAGAATAAAATTTCATTTTTGATTGATGTCTAATATTTTTTTGTCATTTTTATCGCTGGCATCAACCCGATTGACCGCATTGGTGAAAGCGATTGCATCAGCCGGATCGACTGCTGCTCAACCAGCAGTTGGCATTGTCGGCGCGGGGCGCATACTCATCGATTGAATTATAGCGAACTGATTTTTGTTATGTGATATTTTCCCGCCAATTCGGGTTATTCACATTGTACCTCATCTACTTGAGAAAGGCTATATTTCTTGCTTTTTGGGTTCGAGGATCTGGCTATCCATTCTGAGAATATTTTGTTAGTTATGTATTTTATATTTTACCAGATTGGTGTTCACATCTAATTTAGGAGCGCTATAGCTGATTAATTTTTTCCACTATTTGTATGCCATCGATTATGCCAGCAACTAAACCCAGGTGATCTAGGTTTTGGACTGTAATTTCCGGAATTTTTTTCATGAGTTTTTCGCGCCAGTGAGTGCTACCTGAGCGCCATCCTACTTTTTCCCTGATTATTTTACTCTCGAAGCTACTGGGACTCTCGCTGCCTTCATTAGCAAATTGGTCCTGGTATGTGATGTCGCTTGTGTCTCGACTCTTGAGAATTTAAGCATTTGTACTTAAGCTCTGGCAACGCCAGAGCCACGACTCACTCACCGAAGCCCACCCGCACCCCATGTGACAGTACCGGGTGCGGAATGTGGGTTCAAAGAACTGTGCAGCATCATCAAAATCTAAAATCTAAAAGACCCGCAGGAGCAATCTGTCTGCGGGCTTTTTAATTAATCCAAAAATGTCTACAGTGAAAATTGGGGGCGAGCGCTACCCTCATAATGTCACTCAGCCTGTCATAATAGTTTTTGTTATCTTGAGCGAGGTTCAGGAGCCTAAATGCTTAACCCATCAAGGTTTCAGAGGCGTTGTCACCCCCTCAGCAAATAACAGAATATATATGTATTCAATGCTACCCCAACCACTGCCGTTTTCCATTCATTACTTTCGCCAACTAGCTGCCTTGGGCGAGAAATTTCAGATAACCAATCGTCAAGGTAAATCTCTCTCAATTTCTGAAGGGATAAATCGAGCGGCTGATTTAGTACATCGGCAAAATCAGCAGCAGCGAAAAGTTATGTTCATTGGTAATGGGGGGAGTGCAAGTGTAGCCAGCCATCAGGCAGTTGACTACTGGCGTAATGGTAATATTCGAGCGATCGCCTTCAACGACAGCGCCTCACTGACAGCCGTTAGTAATGACTTCGGCTACGAACAGGTTTTTAGCAAACCAATTTCTCTATTTGCTCAATCTGGAGATATTTTGTTTGCGATTAGCAGTTCGGGAGAGTCAGCAAACATCCTTGCTGGCGTTCGCCAAGCAATAGAAATGGATTGTCAAGTAATTACCCTCTCCGCCTTCCAAGCTAATAACCCCTTGCGTCAACTTGGAGATCTGAATTTTTACGTTCCGACTATGTCCTACGGTTTTGCAGAAATCATGCATCTGTGCATTTGTCACTGTATTATAGATGGTTTGGTTAAGGGGACTTTGCCTAGTTCTGATCAAGATAGCTCTCTGAGCATTGCTGAAGACGAAGCATTTTAATCGTTACCAAAGGTAAAACATTGATTATGTACTTGAGGAAACTTAGTCTCAATGGAAATAGCAATCAATACAGAAAAGTATCTTGATTTTGAAACCTGTGCAGAGGTACTTGCTCGCTACCGACAACAAGGGTCTAAAATCGTCCTCTGTAATGGAGTGTTTGATTTACTTCACCCAGGACACATCGCTCATTTGCAAGCCGCTAAAGCGATGGGAGATTTGTTAGTGATTTCCCTCACAGCTACTCCATACGTTAACCGAGGTCCGGGAAGACCGATATTTTCTGATGAGCTGCGTCTGAGTTCTCTAGCGGCACTAGCTTGCGTTGATTACGTTATCTTAACCCCTAAGGTAACGGCGTTGGAGGTGATTGAGAAAGTGCGTCCCCATATTTACTGCAAGGGAGATGAGTATGCTGACGCAAGCAAAGATGTAACCAAAAATATTGACCTGGAAGTCGCCCAGGTTAGAGCTTTTGGGGGCGATGTTCGCTATACCCAGGAAATCACTTTTAGCTCAACGCGGTTGATTAACAATTACCTTAATGTTGTCCCTGCTGAATTAAAGGATTACGCTAGGGATTTGACTCAGCAGTATCCGTTTGAGCAGGTTAGAGATGCTGTGGAGGCGATGCAGCCGCTTAAGGTTTTAGTGCTTGGTGATGTCATTATTGATGAGTTTGTTCACTGTACTGTTCAAGGATTAACATCGAAAGGTAGAGCGCCGTCCACTCGATTTGTGAAAAAAGAACAGCACCTGGGAGGAATTTTTGCCATTGCTCGCCATCTTGCCAGTTTCGCTAATTCTGTTACAGTAGCAAGTGCGATAGGGAGTGAACCTGATGTGCATCGCTTGATTGCAAATCATATCAATGATTCGTCGCTTCATCTAAATTTGCATCAGGCAGAAGGCTATTCCACTATAACCAAATGCCGTTATATTGAACAGCAAGGCACAACAAAGGGTTATACGCAACTCTTTGCGATTAATTCTATAGATGAGGACGGACTAGCACCCCAGGAGCGCCAAAAACTCTTAGATTCTTTGGAGAAGTCCATCAAAAGCTACGATATAGTCGTTTTGGCTGACTATGGTCATGGATTAATTGATTCATCGGTGATGGAACTGGTTCAAGCTCAAGCACCGTTCCTAGCTGTTAACTGCCAAACAAACAGCGCCAATTACGGTTACAACCTAATCAGTAAATATCGACGAGCCGATACATTTTGTATAGACGAGCAGGAACTTCGCCTCGCCTTTTCTAATCGATACGGCGATCGCCACGAACTACTGAAGCTTTTGCAATCCCATTTAGGGGCGCAACAAGGCTGGTTGACAATGGCCGATTCCGGATCGTTGGGAATTCAGGCAGATGGAGAACTGGAAATGACTCCTGCTATGACACAACAGGTCAAAGATACTACAGGTGCAGGAGATGCCTTTTTTGCCCTAGCTAGTTTGAGCGCCAAGTTAGGTTTACCTCTAAGGCTGGGGTCGTTCTTGGGGAATTTGGCAGGAGCGATCACTGCCAATATACTGGGGAATGAAAAGCCTGTGGAGAAAGCTCGCTTATTGAAGTTCGCCAAAACAATTTGTACGTTCTAGAAGACTCTCAGGAACCAATCAATCTATGAATTCGATGCAACAAGTTCTGGTTACGGGTGGTGCAGGTTATGTGGGAGCTGTCTTAGTTCCTAAACTCCTGCAAGCTGGATATCACGTCAAGGTGCTAGATCTCTATATCTACGGGACAAATGTGCTAGCTGCTGTCAAAAATCATCCTAATCTAGAGGAGATTCAAGGAGATATCCGCGATCGCGCACTGCTTGAAAAAGTAATGCCGGGATGCGATGCGGTGATTCATTTAGCTTGCATTTCCAACGATCCGAGTTTTGAATTAGATCCGGATTTGGGTCGTTCAATTAATTATGATGCGTTTGTTGACTTAGTGGATGTAGCAAAAGATTCAGGAGTCAAGCGATTTATTTATGCCTCTTCTTCCAGCGTTTACGGGATTAAAGAAACTGACAATGTTACAGAAGACTTGCCGCTTCTGCCTTTGACAGACTATTCCCGTTACAAGGCTTTATGTGAGGAAATATTGCTGAGTAAGCGAGAACCAGGATTTGTCACTTTAGTGCTGCGTCCGGCGACAGTGTGCGGTTACTCTCCCCGCCAGCGATTAGATTTAGTGGTCAATATTCTCACCACTCAAGCTATCAACAATGGCAAGATTACAGTTTTTGGCGGTCAGCAGAAACGCCCCAATATTCATATTGAAGATATGACCGATCTTTATCTTAAGTCTCTCCAATGGTCAGATGAAGCTATCGATGGGAAAATCTTCAATGCTGGCTACGAAAATCATACCTTGATGGAAATTGCTGAGATGATTCATCAGGTAGTGGGATCTGTAGAAATCGTCACTACACCCACTAACGATCTTCGTTCTTACCATATTTCCTCAGAAAAAATCAAGAAAGAATTAGGATTTGTGCCTTCACATACGGTGGAAGAGGCAATTCAGGATTTAGTAGCAGCCTTTAGATCCAATCAAGTTCCAAATGCTCTAACAGATAGCCGTTACTATAACGTTAAAACGATGAAGGATCTCAACTTAAATTGAGATTAGACCTCTTGCGTGAATAGAAATTTTGGCGTTGCTCAAAAGCGAGATGATGTGGAACGAATTTCCAAGCATCTAGTCCTATTTCATCCCAGGAATTAGCAACGCCTTCATCTGTTCATTACTCAGCACTTTGCTATAGCATACGGAATTTACCAAGACGTTAGAAAATTCCAATCTTCTGTCGCATCTGGGTCTAATAATAATGGTGGCGGTTGATTGGGTTGTTCGAGTAAGGTTCTATAGTCTCCTGAATCGACCCATTTTAGGAGTTCCGAAGCGCGCATCACGACCCAAGATTCTCTGGACTCGTTGAAACTGAGTAACTTAGTAAGTGTATCTTGAGACTCTACACTGTTGTCGCTAAATTCGCGCACTTGAACGAGGAAATCAGCGATCGCTTCCGGTGTTACATAGCAACTGGGTAAACCGCCAAGTTTCATCAACGCAGCGATCGCTACATCCACATCCTGACAAGCCAGTAACGCCGCCCGATCCGCTGTAAACCTTGCCATCATTAACCAATTCCAGAACGCCAGTTCTACCCCATTAGCCGCCAAACCGCCAAATCCTAATGTCGCTGCATTCACCCAATTCTTTAAAAGCGGCATCACCATCGCTATTTGATGATAGAGCAAATGCTGACTCTTAATGTGGGCGACTTCATGCCCCAATACATAAATCAGTTCCTGGCTAGAAAGCCATTCGTAGGCTTCTAAATTCACCGTTACAATTGGACTTTCAATACCAATCGTAACGGTAATAATATGCCCCCAACCGCGAAACAAATATAAATCTGGACAGGGAGATAAATCAAGAATTTGACAAGTTTCTTCCAACGCCTGAGACAACCCCGGAAAATTGTTGGGAGTCACGCGAAAATCACTCCCCAAACATTGCAAACGGAGTAGCCGATCGATACCGTACTCATTCACTTTCTTCAGCAATAAAGAAACTCCAGGCATCTTTTCTAGAGACGCTAAAGCTTTGCGATCGAAAGGATGTTCGTAAGTCTCTGACTTCAATCCTAATAAGACTTTTTTCATCCTAAATAGACCTCCTCTAAGAAATGTGCCTGTTTCTCATCATGCTTAGCCATTCATCTCTCAATTCAGCAATGCCGAAATTTTAGAGTTTTTAACCACAGAGGTAGCTTGCTTCTGCGTAGTAGTACACAGGTAAACACATATGATTACTCGTTTGCCCCATCAAATTTGGGAATGAAGATTGATTCATGCAAGATGTCTATTGTACCCCGCCATCATTTTTGGTTTGGCGGGGTACAACAGCTTCCTGTAGTTCCGCGTATTTTAGTAGGGTTTATCCAGCTTCAGCAAACATGGCAATCAATCGATTTGCTGGTTCAGTCATTGAGACATACAATTCTGGTGGTAAAGACCACACATTACTTGGCTTATTGGGGTCAAGGTAGAAGTTACAAAAACCTTCAATAAACTTCCCAATTATATCAATTTTATAGCCCCAAGATTTCAGCAATGGCAAGGCATCATTTTGAACGGTTTTTAATAAATCATTACGAGTGCTTGTCAGTCTCAGAGAATGAAAAATGGGAACCGCCATTTCTAAAGCTTCAACAATTCCATTGTTGACTCCCTTGTAAGACCATTCAATATCAAAATCAATCATGCGAACGTTTCCCTGGGAGTCTATAATTTCATTATCGCCCCAGCGATCGCCATAAATAATTCCCTGTCTGTGAGCTACATTAAGTTCCTTCAGAATCTTGAGGAGAATTTCTACTTCTCCAGCCTTGACAAATTCATGGAACGTTCTCCCTTCTATATATTCAATCAGCATCCAATCTGTATCCGCATGAATTAACTTAGGAACAGGTAAGCCTACAGCCAGTGCGCTTTTGAGAAAGTCAATTTCTTGAGCAATATTCCTGAGTTTAAATATTCCTCCAGCTTCTAAAAAGCTAGTAGCTTCATACATATACCTCATGTATGCCTCAATTTCTTCTGAAGAACTCTCGCGTCTAGCACGAAAAACGTACCGTTCTTCCTCTGTTGTAATGAATAAGATGTGATTGAACGCCCCTTCCACATTGGATTTCTCTATTTTCGCTGTTTTTCCCCCTGGTAGTCGATCTAAAGCCTGCGCAAGTCCTTTTGCAATATTTTCAGGCAGTACAGTCGTGAAGTTTTCATTCATTGGATTATTCATGATCTTTAATTAATGATTAGTTATATAATTTTATCTAAACTATCAAAAAAATTCGCTATTATTTCATGATAGTGAGAGGCAAAATCAAGATGGTCTATTTCTTCTCGACTAAAGTAAGCTAATTTCTGACCTTCGTGAAGCTTGGTATTACAGATATCTAAATCTATTCGAGTCCAAAAAATGTGTTCGTCGCATTCTTCCCACACATAAGACTTGAAGAATTTTACTTCACCTAGCTCTAGTTCCATTTCCTCAAGTAGTTCTCTGCGAATCGCTACTTCCGGAGGCTCATTTTCTTCTATATACCCTCCCAGTAATGCCCAAGTATTCGGAAAAGGGATAGAGGGTTTATTATCCCGAAGTACGAGTAAAACTTGGTGCTGACTGTTGAGAAGAATAATGTCAGCTCCTGGTGGTTCTCTCATTGCAAGCCTGTTATAGCGGACTGTAAGATTGTAGGACAAGGATAGGACGAGACGAAAAATATAATTATTTTTTTATATTTGTCTAGAGCGAAAGAAAAGGTAGAAAGCATCCCGTCCCAAACCCATATAGTTTGTAGACGGTTACTTGCACAATGCTCCCATGCCTTCTACCCCAAGCTTTATGTTTTTCTCTAGCATGGGCGATCCCTAAAAGTATTTGTAAAAGAGGGCTAGCGCTTTCTGGAGCTAGTGCTGGGTTGAGATGTGTTATTAATTTCCGACAGGCGCCGCAGAGACAGGCTCGGTCTTGGCATCACTACTAAGCGATTTTGTTAAGTACACTGCCAGCAGAGCCGTTTTGGCAAACAGGAACAACGACACCGACAGCCACAAAATATGATTGTTGTGGAAGTACCAAGCGGCTATAGCTGATGGGGCAAATCCAACGACAGAGGCAATCAAGCTGACGTTGCGAATGATATCCCCTTGGGCTAAACCTAAGAAATATCCTTCCAGCATCGTGGAAGCTGAAGCAAATGCCAGTAACAAGATTAATCCCCAAGCATATGTATCTATGTGTGAAGTAATTTCAGCATGGTTGGTCAACAACCCAAATATGTTTTGGGGAAAGAATACACACGCTGCGGCAAAGCTCAATCCTACTACCAAGCTGCTTGCCACTGAAACTCTCACTAAAGGGATAAACTTCTCGTTTTCCCCCTGACCTTTAAAGTTTCCGGTCAATGTTTCGACGGCATAACCGAGTCCATTAGTAAAGTAGACGCTCATTTGCCCTATCTGCATCAACAAGGTATTCTGGGTAAAAAGAACTGTCCCCATCGTGGCACTGAGATTGCCAAAGATGGTGAAGGTGGCTACTTCAGTTAAAGTTCTAGTAAGTATATCTCTATTGAGGGCAAAAGTAGTTTTGAAAGCTGATAAATCCCTAAGCTGTGGAGCGACGGCTTGAATTTCTTGCCACTGAATTCCTGGGATTGCTAAAACTAGGCCCACCAACAACATTAGATACTGGCTAAATGCTTCGGATATTCCAGCCCCTGTACTGTCCCAGCCCCACTGGATAATTAAAAGGTAGTTCAAGATAACATTGGCGGCGTTACCAACAATCGACAGCACTAAAACCTTATTGTTCTTCTCCCGTCCCACAAGCCAACCAATGAGAACAAAGTTGAGCAAAGCGGCTGGCATCCCCGCAATCCGAGCATCGAAATAGGCAATACCTGAAGCCTTGACCTCGGGTTCAGCATTCAACAAGGCAAACCCCACCTCTCGCACAGGATAATGCAAAATCAAGAGGGCTAATCCCAAGCCAAGAGCGATTAAGCCATTCCGCAATCCCACTAGCAGCATGGCTTCTCGGTCATCTCGCCCAACTGCTTGAGCTGTCACCCCAGTAGTCCCCATGCGTAAGAATTCGAGACTAAAGTAGATGAGGTTAAACAATATGCTACCCAAGGCGACCCCAGCTAAAGAGTGGATGTCTGTCAGATGACCCAAAAAAGCCACGCTGCATAAACCCGATAGCGGCACCATGATGTTGGATAGAACATTGACGATCGCTAGGCGGTAGAAGCGAGGCAGAAAGTCATACTGGCTTGGGGGCGTAAGGTTCATAACTTAACTAAATGCTTAATATAGCTTTATAATAATAAACGTTTTGGCTTGGTGCTGGAGTAGTAGTTTTTTTTAAAGCAAGAGCAGTGGCTAAGTTTTTATTTGTCACGGATTTGGATTACACCTTGGTTGGCGATGATGTCGCCTTGGAAAACTTGAATCGGTGGTTGAGCGAGCAGCGTCGAACCTACGGTACGGTTATTTGTTATGCTACGGGGCGATCGCTCCCCCTCTATCAACAACTGATAGCGGAAAAAGAACTGTTAGAACCCGATATATTAGTGTTGTCCGTTGGTACGGAGATTTATTATCAGGGTAGCTATACCCCAGACACAGACTGGACTGCCAAGCTGTTGGAGGGTTGGAACCGACAGCAGGTGGTTGAGGTAGGAAGGCAATTTCCTACCTTCGTCCTCCAGCCTCCTGTTGAGCAGACTCCCCTCAAAGTCAGCTACTATACGAAGCCAGATGACCTTTACACCCTGCTGCCTCAGTTAGAGGCAATCCTCAAAAGCCAAGGCTTGGCAATCCAAATGGTAGACTGCGCTGGCGGCACATATTTAGACATACTGCCTCACCGGGCTAATAAAGGGTTAGCCGTCCTCTTTCTGCAACAGCGTTTAGGCTTTAGTGGCGATCGCACGATTATTTGCGGCGATTCGGGTAACGATCTGTCTATGTTCCAAAGCGTTCCCTCCTGTGGCATTATCGTTGGTAACGCCCAGCCAGAAGTATTAGAGTGGCATAACAATTCCTTGCCAGGGAAGCGCTACCTTGCTAAAAGTCACTTTGCTGCGGGGATTTTAGAAGGGCTGGAGTATTTCGGATTCTTGAGCTGCCATCAGGGAGTTACCTATGCAGGTTCATCTGCAGTTTCAGGAAAATCAATGACCAATCCTGCAACGGGCAAGATTTAGCTCATAATCATTTTGAGGTTTATTAATGAAAACTATCGTTTATCAATCCTATTTAGGAGATGAAACACCCAATTGGTTGGAAAACTGTATGCAGACGGTAAAAGATTGGGCAGAACTGAAGGGATTTCATTACCAAAGAGAAGACGATTTTTTTGATTGCGTTCCCGATTGGTACAAAGATAAAGCGGCAGGAAAAATTAACCTCGTCGCTGATTTAGCTAGGCTGGAATTAGCTAAAAAGTATCTAGACCAAGGCTACGAACAAACCATTTGGATGGATGCTGATGTGGTAGTCTTCGATCCCGATAACTTAATAATTGATACAACCGAAGATTATTTAGTATGTCGTGAAGTCTGGTTGGATACAGAAGATGATAAAAATCTCGAAGAAGGAACTCTATCTTGTATTAAAAAAGTGACTAATTCGTTAGTTTTTTTTGCTAAAGGTAATAGTTTTTTAGATTTTTATATATATGCGTCTAAATCACTAATTAAAAATAAGATAGGGAGGGTGTCTAGACTGGATGTTAGCACTAAATTTTTAACCAAACTCTATGAAATTATGGAATTACCCCTTTTCTCAAACCTAGGACTTTTTAGTCCTATCCTCATGCATGGAATGGTTGAAGATAAAACATTGATTACACAATTGTATGCAAAATCATTGGAATCGCCTATTTATGCTGCCAACTTATGTCTATCTTTTAGAAATCGCTCTTATAAAGGGATAATGGTGACTGATGAACTCTTTGAAAAAGTGATTGATAAATTGATAGATACTAAGGGAGAGGTTATAAATCAACACTTTTCTCCCTCACTCATTGACTACAAATAATGATTACACGTAACATACTGGAATAATATCAATATGTTTTTCTCCCTCAGTTGGTGGACGGAGAGGACAGGGTTCATTAGGCCAGACAGTCCTATCTTCATAAATGTATATTTGATTGATGTCAGAAAAATCTGTTGAAGAGTAAGTTTTTACTCTAGAGAAAAATTTTAAGTAGCGATCGTAATAATCTTCTCCCGGACATCTCACATGATCCCATTCATTGGGATTAGGTTCTGGGTATTCTATCGTCTTTTTCCCCAGAATAGGAACGGGTAAGATAGCAATACCATTGGGTTTTAAGACTCTTCTAATTTCTGAAAGTGCTTTGTAATCATCTTTAATATGCTCGAGGACATGGCAAGCACAGACAAAATCAAATTCTGCATCTTCAAAGGGTAAATTGGTCATATCACATTTAACGTCTACACCTTCCATCTGGATATCTGCACTGATATAATCTTGAAATAACCTTTGGAAATTTTTATTAAAAAATTTTTCGGGTGCAAAATGTAATATTTTTTTTGTAGAAATATCGTATTCTTTAAATAACTCATTTAAGACTAACTGTTGCAAGCGATGTCTTGTCCAAGACCGACATCTAATACATCTTTCGTGCTTTGCTACCGATCCCGTTGGCATAGATAAATCACGAAATGGCCCATAGTAACCACAGATAGGACATTTAAAATTTTGTTTTCCAAAATTATCTATTCTAAACTTTAATACGTTAAATTCTAGCTCTGTTTTTTGTCTAAGATTTTCCAGGAAAGATACTCCCATCATTTCTCCTCTAAACTCAATCAATTTTGTTACCATTGATTTTAACGCTGGCATTGAGAATATATAACATAATTTTATGAAATTTTAGCAATTAATTTATAAATGTACAAATTACAGTGGAGAGGCATTTACTGACTTGACAATATCAGTCAATTATGCTCTTGTTGACGATAACCGCTACCCAATCCATGTTCCAAAGCGTACCCTGTTGGGGTATTATTGGGATATGTCCAGCCAGAGCTATTATAGTGGCATCATGTCTCCCTATAAGATTTGCGCTATCTGCCCCGATATCACTTCGCCGCAGAGAGTTTAAAAGCGCTGGATTATTTCGGATTTTTGAGCTGCAATCAGGAAGTTATCAATGCAGATTCATACGCCAGACTGGGTTAAACACGCCGTTTTTTACCAAATATTTCCCGATCGCTTTGCTAGGAGTGTTCCACCACACCAAAAGTGGTTGCTTGATGTACCTTTAGAAGACTGGGATGCTCCTCCGACGTTTCACGGTTATAAGGGGGGAAATCTTTGGGGGGTTATCGAACAACTGGATTATTTACAAGATTTAGGCATTAATGCAATTTACCTAAACCCAATTTTTAGCTCGGCGAGTAATCATCGTTATCATACCCTCGATTATTATCAAGTAGATCCATTATTAGGGGGGGATGAAGCGTTTGCAAGTCTACTCAAAGAAGCTCATCGGCGTAATATTAAAATTGTCTTAGATGGAACTTTTAATCATGCCAGTAGGGGCTTTTATTTTTTCAATGATCTCCTGGAAAATGGCTCAAATTCCCCTTGGTTAGATTGGTTTAAAATTGAAGGGTGGCCTCTCGCACCTTATGATGGATCTCGCCCTGCTAATTATGCTTCATGGAATGACCATCGGGCGTTGCCGGAGTTCAACACCAATCATCCAGGAGTACGAGAATATATTATGCGTGTAGCTGAACACTGGATTCAGCTTGGTGCAGATGGTTGGCGTTTAGATTCAGCGGATTACATCAAAACTTCTGGATTTTGGCAAGAATTCCGCGATCGCGTCAAGGCAATTAATCCTGAAGCATATATTGTTGGAGAAATTCCCTTAGAGGCAAGTCAATGGTTAGATGGGACACAATTTGATGGGGTGTCAAGTCTGCCTTTTCTGATCGCTACGACTGCTTTTGTTGTAGGCGATCGCCAAGTCAAAGGTCATTTTAAAGAATATGCTCCACCTCCTCCAATAGATGCTGCTGGATATGGGGATAAAATTAATGAGTTGCTGCAACTTTATCCTTGGGAAATTCAGTTAACTCAGCTTAACGGGATCAACAATCACGATACAGCGAGGCTGATCGACGTTGCAGGAGGCGATCGCCCAAGTTTATATTTAGCAACACTGTTACTATTTACTTTTCCTGGCGCACCTTGCATATACTATGGTGATGAAGTCGGTTTGACTGGTGGTTACGATCCAGATTGTCGTAAAGCTTTTCCTTCAAAAGAAGAGTGGAAGCGAGATATTCTGGAATATCATCGTCAACTAATTACACTGCGCCATACTCACGCAGCACTGCGGATTGGTGAGTACCAAACGTTGTATGCTGAAGGACAAATTTACGTTTTTGCGCGGATATTGGCAGAAGAAGTGTTGGTAATTGCAGTTAATGCTGGAAATGAAACAGCAGAAGTCAGTATTCAGCCATCGTGGCACAGCCTTGCGGCGGCTTCCGCATCGGAGCCTAACCAAGTATTATTCACCTATGGCTCTAATGAGGTAAATTGGAGTGGTGAAGCAGCACAAAGAAGTCTCAACTTCACACTTGCACCGCGCTGTGGATTAATTTTGGGTTAATTTTATTTATGGACTCTAATCACTCACTGCTGTTGGCGACTGACTTAGATGGAACGTTTCTTGGTGGCTCTAACCAACAACGATCTGAATTTTATCAATATATTCAAAACCAGCGCGATCGCATTCTTTTGGTGTATGTCACCGGCAGAGAACTTGACCGTATTAGTGAACTATACAACGATCCCAACATTCCCCAACCCGACTACATCATTGCTGATGTCGGAACTACAATCGTACATGGTGAAACCTTCGAGCCTATTTCTGTTTTGCAAGACTGGGTGGCGCAAACTTGGGGAAATGCTAACGAACAAGTCAAGCAACTATTAGAAAATGAACCAGGAATAGAATTACAGCCTGTTAATCCCCACTATCGTGTATCCTACTACTATGAACCAGAATCTTTTCAACCCAGCACCATCCAAAAAGTAATCGACGCTGGATTTGATACCATCCTGTCCTATGACATGAGACTAAATTACCATTATTTTGATGTCATGCCAAAAGGCATTTCCAAAGGCCCAACCCTCCTCAAATTTTTGGCAGAAATGAATTTTAATCCTGATGACACAATTACTTGTGGCGATACGCTCAACGATTTATCATTATTTGAAACAGGATTAAAGGGAATTGCTGTAAGTAATTCTGAGCCAAAATTAGTAGAGAAAGTTCAAACAATGGAGAACGTATACTACAGTCCCTATCCAGGTGTAATGGGTATTTGGGATGGTCTTAAGAAGTATGGCAAGGATTAAGATTTAGTTCTATCTTCTCGCAAGTAGCATGATTATAATCAATTGTGGTATGCCAAAGTCTGGCACAACTTTCATAATGAGATATCAGCTAGATCTGATAAACCATGCAATGCCTCAGAATGGAGTAGAGGAAGTTCAGAAGCAGTTTCCTGGAGGAAAATTTTTTCCTTCTATTGATTGTGAAACAGTAGAGATATTGCGTCGGATTTCTGCTGAAAATGGTGATAGTCTAATAAAGACACACTCAGCACCCTCATTCTCGATTAAAGAACTGGTTGATAAAGGTGAGGCGAAAGCAAGTTTTTGTTTTCGAGACCCAAGAGATACAATGCTTTCAGCAATCGATCACGGAGAAAGAACTCGTAAAGGACTCGACTCAACAGGTGCGTTCGCAGATATTTACACGCTGAAGGACGCTATACCGTTAGCTGAATATAGCATCAAGGTTTACTATAAATGGCGAGAATACGGTCAAGCTATATTTATTCAGTACGAAGAATTGATGTCAAATAAGCTAGGCTATTTGAGGGATATAGCAGCTTACCTCGGTTATCAATGCGAAGAAGACGTGCTATTGGCTATCTTTCAAAAACACGAGAAAATTAAAGAACAAGCGCGGAACTTTAATAAAGGCGTTATTAATCGTTGGAAAAGCGAAATGAGTCAGGAAGATCTGATGTTTTGCAATGAGATTTTTAAAGCCGATCTGTTAGCGATGGGTTACAAATTGCTCTAGGTCAATAATCTCAGATATAAAATTTAAAACAGTCTCATAAAATCAATTTTCAGTATTACTCTAAAAGAAAAGTAATCTATAAAGTGGTAAAATGCTTAATAATTCAACAATGATAAATATTAAAAATACTTTAAATAAAGGTCTCGAAAAAATAGGCGCATTTGAAGAGTGTTCTCTACTAAATTATCCTGATTATCTCAATGTTGGGGATCACCTTATTTGGTTGGGCGAGGTATTTTATTTAACTGATGTCTTGAAAACAAAAATTAAATATACTGCTGCGAGTATTGCAGATTTTTCTGAAGAGGTGATGGATAAACAGGTTGGTAAAGCTCCGATAATTCTTCAAGGTGGAGGCAATTTGGGGGATCTCTGGAGGGATCATCAAGAATTTAGGGAACACATCATTTCTAAATATCGAGATCGGCAAATAATTATTATGCCGCAAAGTATTTATTTTGAAAATACAAGTAACTTAAAAAAAGCTGCTGATATCTTTAATTGTCACCCTAATTTAACTTTATTTGTTCGGGAGAATTCTAGTGAAAAAATTGCTATTAAATATTTTCATAACTGTCAAGTAATTAAAACACCAGATATAGCTTTTCAACTGTTAAATATGTCATGTTTTGCATCCAACAAAACTGGCGAAAAATCTTCTATTTTGTATCATTGTAGAGCTGATAAAGAATTGAAAAAAGATTTCTCTCCTGCTTCTATCTTTGAACTGCCTAATTTAATTGTAGAAGATTGGGTTTCGAGTGAATGGAAAACCTGGCGTTCAGCCAAATCAATCCTGAATACTTCTCAAACTTACCCGGATCATACCCCAGCTATATTTGATAGCCTTTACGACCCTAATATACATCGCACTTCCTGGATTCTAATGCACAAAGGAATAGCTCAATTTAGCCAACACCGTCTAATTATTACAAATCGCTTGCATGGTCATATTCTCTGCATTCTTTTAGGTATTCCTCACATATTTTTAGGTAATTCTTACTATAAAAACGAGTCATTCTATGAAACCTGGACTCATCAAGTTCCCTTTTGCAGATTTGTAAAAGATTCTGCAGAAATCAAAATTGCTGCACAGGAATTGTTAGAACTGTACTCGAAAGCCTAATACTATTTGATAGGACTAAGGAAGACAAAAATACGTGTATTAGCCTCAACAGTACGATTGAAGACTGTATCAACATTATCAGTTGTAAAAGCAATTCGGACTCCAGCAGGCTGATTGTTGAAATTATTTTCTTGAAATCCGTTAGTCAGATTAGACTGGGCTAGTTAATTATTTTTTCCTTTGAGGTCTACTATTAGTCTAGCCTCTGGATAATCGCTTTATCTCTTCTAACCGAAGCGTTCCAAGGTCGGTGGATATAGTCTCTCAACGTATTTTGAAATAATATGCCCGATGCTATTTTCAAATTTTTTTCCCAAATCCGAAGAGAAATGCTGCGGCTCCCACCAAGCGTAGTTATCAGACGGAAAAGGGAGCGCATAATAGTCGATTTCTTTGTGATAAACCTCAACTGGATCAAAGTAAGATATTAGAGTCTCTCTTGGAAAAAAAGTGTTTAAAGCGACTATTTTGTAGGTTAGTTGAGGAAAGACAGACTTGATAACCCAATTCAACCGACTTGGATATTCTTTGTATTGACAAACAAACAAAATATTATCGTCTGCAATATACCGATAGAAATTAGTAATACGTGCCTCATATCGCTCTATAAACTTGGCAAAAATATTCGCTGAATATATCTCGTAGTTACCATTCATTGATTCGTGATTAAACATCACATTGTATTTAGTATTTTCAATGTATTTATCTTGCGTTAATATTAGAAAATCAGGGTTACAATAATCCTTAAATTTTGACTTAATAATGTTACACAGACCATAATAACTATGTATAGATAGATCAAAAGGTAATGTTAGTTCTCCTTGAGTTTTTGTCTGTTTATATCCTTGGCGTGTAAGTATAGTGCGTGGAAGGCAGCTATATCCTAAAGAAATTATATGATTGTAATTTAGTTGTCTCACTATTTTTCTCCTTATAATTATATTACTTAGTCTTTTAAAAGCAGATAATTATCAGTATTTAACCTAAAACACTTCTGAGGTTTGCTTTCAATTATTCTCTTTTTCAGCCGCCCCAACCAGGCTTATGCACCCCTGATGGCGTCTTACGAATTCTTCTAAGATCGTCACCCATGAATCAGAGATAGAATTGGCTTTGGCCTGTGCCAAAAGGAGAGCATAATCGGTCAATAGAGTTTTTTTCAAAACCTGTAAAATCTCTTCATCAGCAATATCTTGGTCAAAACATGGGGGTAAGCCGAGTCCAACGGCGCGGAAATTCAGAATAGTCTGAATACATTTCTCGCAGTGTCCGCAGTTTCTGTCTTTTCGATCGCCTTCCCAACACACTCTGAGATTTTGTAAAGCTTCTCGCCACTGGGCAAGCTGCTTCACTTTTTCGGCACGGGTAAAGGCTGCACCATCATGAACGATTGCAAAAGTACGGCTCGACAGTAACGGATCGGTGAGTGGATTTGAGCCCCAGGGTAGAACGAGAGCATGATAAGGAAGAGAACTGGGGATTAAGCCTTCCGAGTAGCCACCCTGTAACAGCATCAAGCAAGACGCAACTGCAACTCCGTGAGAGTCCTCCCAATCTTGCTCGAATTCGCGGAAGTTAGTTACCATCGGAATTAGTTCTAAACCCAAGCTGGCGAGTGTCAACCTAGACTTTTGCGCCGCACGGTTAAAGATTTGCGGCTCTGAAAGGGGAATATCCAGCCCGTGAACCATCAATCCTGCTTGTAAAGGGCGCTGTACCCTGCTATGCCCTTCTTGGCTGTGGCGAAACGCTGTTAAACAACTATCCACCCCACCAGAGAAAGCAGAAATTACTCTATGTACCCTATTAGCTATGGGCTGTTCTCGCTCAAGTTCTGCGGTGATTTCAACTTGCGTGTAAAGCTCCGATCGCCAGCAGGCCCAAGCTGCTTGGAACTCTGCTAAATTCTGCAATAAAGAGGGAGAAACTTCGCCGTGAACCACCATATCAGTGCCGTGCTTCATGGCGATGAAAATGGTGGCAACAACAAATGGGTCGCAGCTTAGTGTCAGTAGAGAACCGTGTTCCGCTTGCACTCGATACCACAAACGATTTTGTGCTTGGTTGGGAGTCTCTATTGTGGCGCTAACAGTGGTTAAGCCATTTACTTCAACTGCCTGTTCTTGCCAAAGATGGGTAGTCATGCGTTACACTTGTTATCTGGTAATTTTTTAAGGTTTAGCGATCGTTTAGCCTGCCTTGACAAAACTTTTAATGCAACGGCTTGTTGGAATAGTCTCTCAACCAGCGTTTAACAAACAGCTCCCACATTGGTGCGGCTAAACTGGGTTTAAGCAGTCCGTAAATCCAGAATAGGCGATAGATTGGTGCACGTAAAATCCACTCGTAACTTTTGCCATTTTGGAGGATGAAGCGAATGTCCGCTAATACTGACCTGCGCCATTTACGTAGTGCCTGGTGCAAGCTCATTTTTTCCCCGTACATCGACTGAAATGCCAGCGCTTCTCTGTAAACTCGCTGATATACCTTCAGAAGACGCTCGTTGTGTGAGTGATATACGGCTGCTTCAGGCTCATAGATGATTTTGTAGCCCAGCCTTAGCATCGCCCGTGACCACTCCCAATCCTCACTACCAGTTAGCGTTTCATCAAAACAGTGTTTTTCCCAGCACTGACGACGAATAGCAGAATTAGCATTGGAAAAAAAGTGTTCGCCAGGACTATCCGGGTTTGTCTGAGTTCGTAGCTGGTCTCCATAAAACGCTAGGTCTCGCTGAACAGGGGGCCAAGCATCAGGTTGAGGAACCTGTTTGCCATAAACTCCCGCTACTTCAGGGTCATCAAAGTGCTTAACCAGGTTTTGCAACCAGTAGCGATCGCAGGGAAAAGCATGAGCGCTCAACGCTATAACGATTTCTGCCTCAGTAGCTTTAAAGCCAATGTTCAAAGAACGACCAAATGTAAATTCTTCAGGCTGAATTTGAATTAGCTTAACCTCACTCCACTGTTTGACAACATTAACTGTTTCATCAGTCGAGCCAGAATCTACCACAACAATATCGTTGATCTTGAAAGATTGACTTGTCACCAATCTCAAAGTTTTTGCTATGTCTTGAGCTTCGTTTTTTGTGCGTATTAATATGGTAGTTTTAATACTCATGGGATGTATCTTCGGATAGCAGGAGTACCCGCTCAATCACTTCCAATACTTCTTTCATACTCCGTTCTTCCCTAAACATTTCTTCTGCTCGCTGTTTGCAATGCTGACCAAGGTCGTGACGCAACTGTGGAGTCATAACCCAGTCTTGAATCGTCGTTACCAATTCTCTCACTGTGGCTTGCGAATCAATGTTGGGGTCAGGAAGTAATTTGCCAGTATTACCCAAGACTTCTGGAATACCCCCGACTGCTGTGGCAATGACTGGCAATCCTTTTGCCATAGCCTCAGCAATGGACATTCCAAATGCTTCCGATACTGAAGGCAATATAAAGATGTCAGAAGTATCTAGCCACTCTGAAACATTGGTAACTTGTCCTAAAAATTTAATTTTATCAGTTATTTCCAGTTGCTCAACTGCTTGTTGGAGTTCCTTTTCAAGTTGTGGCTCAAAAATTCCACCTCCAGCCCAGACAAAGTAAAGTTGAGACCATACTGAACTAAGCATCAACTGCTTAATTGCTTCTAACTGATACTGGTAGCCTTTTCGCAATTCTATGCGAGCCGCTGTGAAGCAAACTACAGCATCTGTTGGTATGTTAAGCGATTGGCGCAGGCGATCGCGCACGCCAAAATCGCAAGGAGTAAAATATTCTACAGGTCGTCCATAATAAATAACCTTTCCTTTATTCTTGGGAAGCTTGAATAATCTGTGTAATACACCTAAATCATCATAAGAAACAGCAATAACTGACTTGGCTTGAATGTAGTGATGTGATAGCTCATCTAGATATTCAACAAACCGAAGAGCCATATCTGGTAGAACCAGATTCTCGATTACAATGTAGGGTATTCCCAGTGGAATAGCGATTTGTTTAACGGCAAAGCTGGCGAACGGATGGGTGTTACTACAAATAATTAAACTTGGTTTTGGGGAGCTATTTATTAAAGTCGGTTGCCAACTTTCAACATCAAAGCCTCGTGAATTGTTTTTGTTCTTAGCTTCTACCCATAGGTGCTGAATACCCAACTGCTTTTGGAAGTTAATTACCCTATCATCATAGGCTGGGGGTTGTACACAGGTAACTTGATATCCCAATCTTGCTAATGTACACATAATTAAGTGATTGTTTTGTGCAACTCCGCCAACCCCTGGATCAAGTGTATACAAAAAAATATGTTTACTCATATTAGTGATAGTTGTAACATCGAAATCTGTACTCCACAAGTTTTTTGTCTCTGGTTCATATATCACTTTGAAAAACACTCATTAATTGGATTTTGTCACTCACTGTTCAAATATTGGTTGACTAATTCTCCTTTTGTTTCTAAAAGCTTTTCAATCACAATCTCGTAGACTTGATCGTTCATATCTATTCCCTGATAGCTATTATTTCTAAATGATGAACACAAATTTGCCGCGTAAATAGGAAATCCTAATAGTCTGACATACTCTTGAGTAAAATACCTTTTTTCTTGAGCAAGAGCATACATATTTAAAGGACTAAAAAGCCCTATATTATTGAAAAGAGGCAAAGGAAAAATTTGATGCAGATTAGTTAGAAATCTAGTACTAACTTCAATCGAGGAAAGTTTACCTTGATTATTCTTAACAATTTCTTTGCAAACATAAATATAAAAATCTAAAAAGCTATTATTTTGAGTAAACATAGTTAAAGCATTATGAACTTTACTACTACAAACAATTTTATTTTCCTCTACTGTACTTCCTGCTTCTAGCTCTATCCAAGCTTCGCGACAAAATAAATATTCTGCTCTCGTACTAATATCTAAGTTTTCTGGCTGAAAGATGAGAATGTCAGCATCTATCCAAACAGTTCGCTCATATCCTTTTAGAAGAAACTCTTTCGCTAATTCTAGTCGAGCTAAATCACTAATTGGCTGTATTTTTCCCTGCGCTTTTTCTTTATACCAATCCGGAACATAATCCAACAGTTTATCATCGATCATTTCATAATCGAATCCCTTCAGTGTTGCCCACTTTTTAACTGTTTGCATACAGGTATTAATCCAACTAGGTACATTGTGGGTACGATAAGACTGATAAACTATAGTTTTCATTTTTAAATAAGGAAATAACTCATTAGAGGATTATTCAACTTCGGCAAATATGGCAATTAAGCGATTTGCTGCTTTAGCTATAGGAACGTACAAATCTGATGGTATAGTCCAAGTATTACTTGGTTTGTTGGGGTCAACGTAGTACATAGAGAAACCTGCAATAAACTGCCTCATTCTGCTGATTCGATAGCCCTCTGCTTTCAGCATTGGCATGGCCTCAGTTTGGATGATTTTTAATAATTTATCATGACTACGAATTTGTCTCAAACAACTAAAAATAGTAAATGCCATTTCTAAATCTTCAAGAACTCTGTTGTCATCTTCCTCTTGTGACCATTCAATCTCAAAATCAATCAGTCGCACATTCCCTTGGGAATCTATAATTTCATTTTTCCCCCAGCGATCGCCATAAATGATTCCCTGTCTGTGAGCAAAGTTAAGTTCTCGCAGAAGCTTGAGCAGAATTTCTACTTGTCCTGCCTCCAGTAATTCATGGAATAATTTCCCTTCAATGTATTCAATCAGCATCCAATCTGTATCTGCTTTAATTAACTTAGGGACAGGCAAGCCAACAGTTAGGGCGTGGCTGATAAAGTCAATTTCTTCAGCAATCGTTCTAAGTTTAAATTTTCCTCCTATTTCTAAAAAACCTGTGTTCTCATACATCCGCTTCAAGTATGCGTTAATTCCTTCTAAGGAATTGCCACGTCTAGCGCGAAAAACGTATCGTTCCTCACCTATTGTAATTAATAAAACATAGTTTAATGCGGCTTCCCATTGAGTAGGCTCCTCAATTTTTGCTGTTTTTCCTTTCGGCAGTTGAGCTAAAGCACGCTCAAGTTTTTGAGCAATGTTTTCCGGCAGTACCACTTTTAAGTTTTCATTCAGTGGGTCGTTCATCACCTTAACCGATCCTTAATTAGAGGAGAAGCGAACATCTACAGAAAAGAAGCGTCTTCATCATGAATATAATGCTTCAGCTCAGAGCCTTGGTTTGATATCATAACTATGTTTTTGACTGAGTACAGCGTCCATTTTTTGATTATCATAGGAACACCCTAAAAAGTCAAGCATATTTTTAAAATTATTACTTTTACTAATAACATCTTCATATTGAATATGAAACGTGTTTTTATACTTAGTTAAATAACTATAAAATCGCTCCTCAGTTGTTAATATTATTTCTTTACTTATGTTATAATCTCGTTCTCGCCACCACCCACTTTGAAGAACATTCTCGATATTTCTGGTGTTAAAAAGAAACGCAACATTGGGAAAAATATTGGTTAAAAAGCTAAGATATTCGTCAAAATTATTCAAAATTTCTGGATAAGTATATCTTTCTTTAAAGCCGTAACACTGGACTTGCGGGGAATGGCTCTTGTCAGCAATAATTAATTCTTTAACTAATGATTGGCATCGAGTGAGGAATAATTTCTCATTTAATAAAGGCGCTCCATACCAAGGATGGTTGACAACCGTAGCTGGATAGTCAGCCGGAACATTAGCTGCTTTTTCTTTGGCTTTTAAGATTGCTTGATAAGTGTTAAATAGAGAAAAGCAGAAATTATTATTTTCTCCTCTAATCAGGCAACCTTCTAGGCTATTGAGAACTCCTTGTAATAACGTAGAACCAGTTCGACCGTAAGTAATTATTAAAATTGATTGATAATTCATAGTTGTTTGCTGACTGCTGATGTGAATAGGATATAGATAATTCTTGAATTAAACTCTCTCCCTAAATAATAGTATTATTAACTTCCTTCTTTGTCAATCATACGATTGAGAAAGTCATTTAATTCACGGCAATCAACAATCATATCATCATCTTGTGGTTTGCAAAGAATAAAACCATGTTTAAATCCTAGGCCTTTAGCCAGAGTATAAAAAAAGTAGCTGGGTTTTTGACCAAACAACTCAATAATAATTGGGTTGTTTGAAAAGATCATATTAGCAAAACCAGCTCCATGAGGAGCAACAATAATTTTTGCCTGGGAAAATATTTTTACCTGAGTTGGAAAATCTAAATCTTCCAAAACATAGGAAATAAAGCCCATTTTAGCTAAATTTTTATTTAATTCTTCTTCATTAATTACCCGACGGCAAAGAGCTTTTTTTCTGGAGATGATAATTTTTGGAGACAAAGGAATATCGCTAGTTTTACTAAAGTCAAGATTACTAAGTATTCGTTCGCCAAGCCAACGACAAGCTTTAATTGATTGACGACGTTGCTCCCGTCGGTTGGAGGGAATAACCAATCGGTTGACTTGAGCTTTATAGCCTTGCCACTCAATGCAATCCTCTGGGCTATACCCCATTAGTTCCAATGACTGCATTTTCCACAAAGGAGCATTTTTTTCAATGATTAATTTAGGTCGTTCACCAGTTTTTTCATAGTAGTGTTCAAGTGCTTCAATTCGTGTCAAACATTCTACCATCCAATGGGCATATAAATCGCTCCAACAATTAATTAATGAGCAAGCAAAATCAATTTTTTTTATATCTGAGGCAGATTGTAGGTAATGTAGAGATAATCCTTGATTTATAGTAGCTGTAATACTTTTTTCAAGACAGTCTTCTCTCGCTAATGCTGTCTCTAAAACAATTTTTATATCTTTTGTAACGCCAACAGCATGAGGACCAATTAAATATACATTTTGAATTTCCGCCACAAAAGGAATACTAAAACTAAACTCTCCTTCTTTTTCTTTGATAATTTCTGGAACCTCGTAGGAAGAGATTGACTGGTCATAATAAATTGATTCTTCGTATTTTAGCGAAAAAAATTTATTTTTCTTACGGGTATCAGCTTGAAAAATTAAGGTTTTTCTATCAAGTAGATTTTGCTGAATATATTTCATTAATAGAGGCTTTATTAGATTCTGTAGCCACTTTAGTTTTTGCCATGTTGGTATCTGTTTAATTAACCCGAACATCAAATTACATTTTTCCTTAGTTTTTGTCAGTACCTAAAATATTAGCCTATTTCTAATATCTGTATGATTAAGATATTTATATATTATTATAATAAATTTAACATGATTTAACACAATTGTTAAAATGTAAAAAATATATAACTTTCATAAAAAATTGTAACGTTACTTTGTAAAGTAACGTTAAAAACAAGGAGTCGGGGAGACATCGAGGCAGTAGAATTCTCTGGGTAAGTGTTAGCGCTAATTTTTTAGGGCGTGTTTCACTTAAGGAAAACTCGATAAGCTCTAAGGAACGAGAACCAATGCCTGTAACAACGTTACGCTTTCCCATTAACCTAGATGCTTACAAGCCGTTGAAATTAGATCCAGGTAATTCAACACTGACTAAAGATGAGCGAGAAACCCTCAAGGCTAATATTCAACTTTGTAGAGACGCTATTGTTTTCTTTACTGCCATAGCAGCAGCAAAAGGTCTAGGCGGTCATACAGGAGGGGCTTATGATACAGTTCCCGAAGTTATGATTCTAGATGCCTTCTTTCGGGGAGTACCAGATAAGTTTGTACCGATTTTCTTTGATGAAGCCGGACACCGAGTTGCCACACAATATCTCATGGCGACTCTACTCGGCGATCTTGATGCGGAAAATCTGCTGCACTATCGAGAACCCTATTCCAAACTTCTTGCTCATCCAGAACGGGGACGCACTCCTGGGGTGAAATTTAGTGCTGGGAGATTGGGACATATGTGGCCTTATGTGAATGGAGTAGCGATCGCTAATCCCAATCGGGTAGTCTTTTGTCTGGGATCAGATGGGTCACAGCAAGAAGGAAATAATGCCGAAGCAGCACGTTTAGCTGTAGCCAAAAATCTCAATGTCAAGTTAATTGTTGACGATAACAATTCTACCTGTAGTGGATACCCTTCAGATTATTTACCAGGTTTTAATGTCAGTCAAACCTTAGCTGGACATGGACTAACTGTACTAACAGGAGAAGGCGAAGACCTAGATGATTTGTATCGTCGTCTCTGTGAAGCAGCTACCACAGACGGTCCCGTAGCGGTTGTGAATAAACGCCAAATGTGTCCTGGTATTAGCGGGGTAGAGGGTACGCCCCTTGGTCATGATGCTCTGGCGTTGGATTTGGCGATCGCTTATCTAGAAACTCGCCGACACACTCAAGCTGTTAATTATCTCAAAGGAATTGTTCCACTCAAACCAACCTACACCTTTACAGGTTCTAGCAGTAAAACTCGCCATGTCTTCGATGCCACTGTCGTTTCAATTCTCGGTTCCATGACTCCCGCAGAACGCCAAGAAAATGTGATGTGCATCGACAGTGATTTGGGAGAGTCCTGTGGGATTAACAAAATTAGTCAAGCCTATCCAGAGATTTTCTATCACGGTGGCATCATGGAGCGAGGAAATTTCGCAGCCGCCGCGGGATTTGGCATGGAGGAAGGAAAACAGGGGATTTTCAGCACCTATAGCGCCTTTTTAGAAATGTGCATTTCAGAAATCACAATGGCGCGGCTGAATAAATCCAACGTTCTGTGCCAATTTTCCCATAGTGGTATAGATGAAATAGCAGATAATAGCTGCCATTTTGGTTTGAATAATATGTTTGCAGATAACGGGCTAGATGATGGCTACGAAACCCGTCTGTATTATCCAGTAGATGGCGGTCAAATGAAAGCCTGTGTGGAGACTGTGTTTCATCAACCAGGTTTACGGTTTATCTTTTCCAGTCGTTCCCCAGTCCCCGATATCCTGGATGCTGATGGCAAACCTTTGTATGGAGACGGCTATACCTTTGTTCCGGGAAAGGATGACGTTGTACGTGAGGGTACAGCAGGGTACATTGTCAGCTTTGGTGAAGTAATTTACCGCGCTCTTGAGGTGGTGGAAAATCTCAAGCAAGCAGGAATTGATGTAGGGCTAATCAACAAGCCAACGCTGAATCTGGTTGATGAAGACATCATGGCAAAGATTGGCTCCACACCCTTTGTCTTGGTCGTTGAATCGTTAAATCGTCGCACAGGGCTGGGAATTCGATTTGGGTCCTGGTTACTAGAGCGCGGTTTTTCTCCCAAATATGCCTATATGGGTACTCATCAAGAAGGTTCGAGTGGAGTATGGGAGCAATTACCTCATCAAGGTATTGATGCTATTGGGATTATGAACAAAGTCAAGGACTTAGCGAGGTGATCAAAGTAGCTTTTCTCGATCGCGATGGTGTTATCAATGTTGATTATGGGTATGTTGCGATTCGTGAGCAGTTTGAGTTTATCGAGGGCGTGTTTACAGTCTGTCGTCTACTGCATAATTTGGGTTACGAGCTGATTGTAATTACTAATCAGTCGGGTATTGCCCGCGGTTATTATTCCGAACAGGACTTTTTAGACCTGAGTGAATGGATGTGCGAGCAGTTTACCAGACAAGGCGTGCCATTGCTGGATATCTTTTATTGCCCACATCACCCCCAAGCTGCTATACCTAATTATTGCAGGAACTGCAGGTGTCGTAAACCGTCCCCAGGAATGATTGAACAGGCTTGCCGGAAATATCCAATAGATCTTAAAAGGTCAATGATGATTGGTGATAAAATATCGGATATGCAAGCTGCCAAATCGGCAGGGGTCGGTAGATTTTATTTACTGAGTAAAGAAGTTGTTGCTCCAGAAGAGATAGAGGTTTCGGCTAGGCTGGACAACTTAGCCCAACTAAAGTATTTTGTTTAAAAATATTGGAGGTAAATCTGTTTATTAATTATTGAGAAACTCCCCGGAATTTTCTTCTTTAAGAGATGAAAAGAATTACTTTTTAATTGGCAATCTAAACGGAGAGGCTTATAAATAGATGAACAGAGGTGGGGGCAGTCTTAAACATTTGCTGATTCTCATAATAATATATCCTATATTATTAAATTTTATCGATACTCATATTCTCACAACAACTGAAGCAATGGAGCAAGGTAAAAGGGAAAATAATCTTCCTAAATTTGAAGATGAATATCAACAAATAGCTGCTCTCAAGTTGATCTACTTATTTTTGTTTAATTATATTAATAAACATTTAATTAGAAGGTCAGAGTTGATAGAATCCTCCGAGAATAACCATAATTTATATCGATTAAAGTATGATGAGACTGTTGAAATTCAACAGCCCATCAGTTATCAACCAATACCCAGTGTATTAAAAGAAAAAGAAGGAATTTTTAAATTTACCGTTCCTTTTGCTACTGAAGTTAAAAATGTTGAACTGTTTGGGATTGATGCTATTGGGTTTTCTGAAGATAGAAAGATCATTTTAGAAACAGCTTTAGACAGAGTAGACTGTTTAGAACACAGTGTCATTTCAACACTTAAGCAAGGTTTTAATTTCCAATATATTAGACCTATCTCTGATTCCGAACATATTGATTTAGCTTGTTCATTAGTTAATTATTGGAGTCGTTTGTACGCTCATTGGATTTCTGAGGGCTTAACTCGGCTAGAAGCCCTAGAATATTATTCTAAAAAGACAGGCAAAAAACCAGTATTAATAATCGATAAAGACCCTCCACATTGGAAAATTAAATCTTTAGAATTGATGGGTTATCGGGTAGAAGATTGTCTTCAATGGAATGGATATAGAGCTAAGATTAACGAATTAGTTATTTGCTCTAAGCGGCGGGAAGAAGGCCGAGTTTCAATCAAAGCTTGTTCTTGGGTAAAAGAACGTATTCTTGGTAATATAGATAGTTATGCGATTTCAAAAATTCCTTTGAGTCCAAACGTTTTTCTTTCTCGCCGTCAAACAAATGCTCGACGCATTCTCAATGAAGAAGAAGTGATAGAAACTTTAGCAAAAATGGATTTCGTTACTTATGTTCTTGAAGATATAGATTGGCAAGATCAGGTAAAAATTTTTGCTCAAGCCAAAATTATTGTTGCTCCTCATGGAGCCGGATTAACAAATATGATTTTCTCTCATAGGGCAACTATCATTGAAATATTTGGTCAAAAAATTAGTCATTTTTTCTATACTATAGCTCAAGGCTTAGGAGTTAATTACGGATGTCTCTTTTGTGAAGCAAATAACGAGAATATTATTGTTGACTGCGAAGAATTAGCTAAACTCATTTATAAAATGTCAAACAAAAAGTTATAGTTATATAGCTGTCATATTTAATGACAGAAAAAACCAACCGATACACGCGAGCCAGAACAGTATAATAGAAAAATAAATTTAGAAGATATAAATTGAATTGGTGAGACAAAAGTGTGTTATAGTAATAAACGTTCTAACAGATTAGAATATCAAGCTTTGAATGAACAGTCAAGTGAATTCTCCTAAACGTTGCTTAGTGACTGGTGCTGCTGGGTTTATTGGCAGTCACTTGTGCGATCGCCTCCTAAAATCCGGTCATAGTGTTGTTGGTTTGGATAATTTGGTTACAGGGCGAACTGCTAATCTAAGAGTAGCTCAAACCTCTAAAAATTTTACTTTTATGGAGCAGGATATAGCCAATATTTCCGCTCCCACCCTAGCAGACATAGATTGGGTATTTCATTTAGCAGGATTAGCTGATTTAGTTCCCTCAATCCAAAATCCAGGAGACTACTATCATTCTAATTTACATAGTACCTTCGCTCTTTTGGAGGCTTGCCGTACTGCTCAAATCGAGAGGTTTATTTACACAGCTTCCTCAACCTGCTACGGCATTCCTGACCAATATCCAACACCAGAAACATATCCCTGCCATCCCAAACACCCCTACGGATTGACTAAATATATGGGGGAACAACTCGTCATGCATTGGGCGCAAGTTTATAAACTTCCAGCCCTTTCATTACGACTCTTTAACGTTTATGGGCCGCGATCGCGCACGACTGGCGCGTATGGTGCGGTATTTGGCGTGTTTTTGGCTCAGAAACTAGCCGGAACACCTTTCACTGTCGTGGGCGATGGGACTCAAACTAGAGACTTTACCTTTGTCAGCGATGTAGTAGAAGCGTTTGTCAAAGCTGCTCAATCTGATATTATAGGCGAAATTATCAACATTGGTTCCGGTCAATCTGAAAGCGTTTTGAGACTCGTTCAATTATTAGAAGGCCCGATCGTCCATATCCCCAAACGTCCAGGAGAACCTGATTGTACTTGGGCAGATATTACCAAGGCTACGACTCTTTTAGGATGGCAACCTCAAGTAACCTTGAGTCAAGGGGTAACTGAGATGTTAGCCAATATTGAACTCTGGCGAGATGCTCCAGTCTGGACACCGGGAGCGATTCAGCAAGAGACAAAATCCTGGTTTGAGCATCTAGGTTAAGGAATTAACATGACAAACTCATCGATAAGACTTTACCAACAAGCGATTCAGGTACAAACCACTGGTAAATCGCTCTGTCAAATTACACGCCAAGTGCAAGCGATCGTCACAGAATCGGGAATTCAAGCAGGGCTTTGTACTCTTTTTCTGCGTCATACTTCAGCCAGTTTACTGATTCAGGAGAATGATGCGCGACCGGATGTAGAAGCATTTTTTGCCAAATTAGTTCCAGAAACAGGTCAATATCTCTTAGCTGGAGAGGGTTTAGACGATATGCCTGCCCATATTCGAGCCGCCCTCACCAACACTTCCGAACAAATTCCCGTTGGTGAAGGTCTTTTACTTATGGGTAAGTTGCAAGACATCTATATTTGGGAACATCGCCAGTCTGGTCATTCTCGTGAAGTGATTCTCAACATTTTGGGATATTAAATAAAGTGCAAAAACAATTAACGATTAATCAAATTCCCTTTGTCAATCTCAAAAGTCAACACGCTTCCCTGAAGTCTGAGTTGCTGGCAGAAATTGGCGAAGTCATTGATGAGGGGAACTTTATTTTAGGCGAGCAAGTTGCTGAGTTTGAGCGTCAGTTTGCTCAATTGTGCGGTGTTCGTTATGCCATTGGCGTAAATTCTGGGACAGATGCTTTAATTTTCGCACTCAAAGCAATTGGTATTCGTTCCGGTGATGAAGTTATTACTGTTCCTAATTCTTTTGTGGCTTCAGCTAGCTGTATTCGCGTGCTTGGAGCTAGACCTGTATTCGTTGATGTGGGCGATGATTACAATATTGATCCCAGCCAAATTTTATCTGCTATTACCCCTAAGACCAAGGCAATTCTCCCAGTCCATCTTACAGGGCGACCTTGCGATATGGAGCCAATTTTAACCATTGCTCAAGAAAAAGGAATAGCCGTAGTAGAGGATGCGGCTCAAGCTGTACTGGCTGAGTATCAAGGTCAGCCAGTGGGTTCTTTTGGAACAGTGGGCTGTTTTAGCTTACATCCACTCAAAAACTTAAATGCTTGTGGAGATGGGGGAGTGTTAGTTACAGATAATCCAGAACTGTACGACAAGCTGAAAATTATGCGTAATATTGGCTTGCGTAGTCGCGATGACTGTGTTTTATGGTCTCACAATTCCCGTTTAGATACTTTACAAGCAGCAATTCTTTTAGTCAAATTGCGGTACCTCCAAGAATGGACACAGCGGCGTCGGGAAAATGCTCGCTATTACCAAACTCAACTTGCTGGCATTCCTCAGATCCAAATGCCGTCAGAACGTGAGCGGGAAAAATGCGTGTACCACACCTTCGTCATCCAAGCTAAACGGCGCGATGAATTGCGCCAATTTTTGAGCGATCGCGGTATTGGCACGGCAATTCACTATCCCGTACCAATTCATTTGTCTACAGCAGGCAAAGAATTAGGCTATGCAGAAGGCAGTTTTCCCGTTGCAGAGATGCAGTCACACCAAATTCTGAGTTTACCTATTTATCCAGAATTAACAGTTGCTCAACTTGAGGAAGTCTGTCAGAGCATTAAATTGTTCTATCAATATGTGTAATGTGTAGGTTTGAAAAACTTATCGCGCAAACAATGATATAATCCCATTTGGGATTCCTAACTTTTAAAACAGTCGTATCAGGAGGTTTAAATATGCCGAATAACATCAATTCATCAAACATTGCCTGTGCAGCTTGGGGCTGGAGAGAAGTAGAAATACCGGAATATTTTCACTGGGTAGCCAACCAAGGTATTCGCTCAGTAGAAGTCAATGCTCATCCACAAGCAGCCAAACACCTTCTAGATAGTGGTAACGACGAATCAGTCGCCAAGATTGCTACTTGGGCAGAGGAAGCCGGAGTAGATATCATCTGTATAGCCGCACGAAATGATTTCACTATTCCCGACGAAATAGCTCTAGAAAAAGAGATTCAAAGAGTACAGCGTTTTATTGACATAGCTAAACAACTGGGGGCAAAATTCGTCCGCTTATTATCTGGTGGTCATAGAAACGATAACGTTCCGCCAGAGGTTTTTACTCGGCTTCACTATGCTTTTAACCAAATTGGTGATTACGCCGAAGCACATGGTATTAAAATAACCATTGAAAATCACGGTGGTCCAACAGCAACAGGGCAACGAGTTGCCAAGATTATGGAAGGCATCAAGAGTCCTGTTGTTGGAGTCAACTACGATCCTGCTAACTTTTTGAACCAGGGGACAGATCCTCTGATGGCACTACGCTACATCCTTCCTTGGGTAAACTACAGTCATTGGAAAGATGTCACATGGGCTGATGGCAGGCCCCAGTTCTGTGCTTTTGGAAAGGGAGAAATCGTTTGGGAGCCTATTATCACAGAACTATTGAATGCAGGTTATCGAGGATACTGGGCAGTTGAGTACGAAGAACCAGCAGATGTTCAGCATGGCACTAAAGAGAGTTTGGATTATTTGTGCCAATTGTTACAAGAGTTTTGATTCCTGTTCTCAGTCACGTGATTTCTAATTTTTATAAGAGGATACCCGATTAAATGTCATTTTCTTTAGATGGACACGTTGCCTTAGTCACAGGAAGCAGTGCTGGGTTGGGGAAAGCGATCGCCTTGAGGCTAGGTTTAGCGGGTGCTAAGGTCGCCCTCAACTACAACAACAATTTATCGCGTGCAGAAACTGCGCTGGCAGAGTTACAAGACCTTGGCTGTGAGGCTGTCCTCGTCAAGGGTGATGTAACCAATGAAGAAGATGTGACAGCGATTTACGAAGCGATCGCTACACAGTTAGGATCTGTAGATATTTTAGTGCTGAATGCAACCGGAAATCAGCCCCAAATACCCTTTGAAGAGTACACTTGGCAAGATTTCCAGACAATGATCGACTTTTTTATCAAGAGTCCTTTCTTGCTCACCCGTGCTTGCTTACCCGCGATGAAGGAGAAACAATGGGGACGAATTATCAATATCAGTAGCGATGTTTTTTTTCGGACAGTCAACAACTTCAGCGCTTATGTTACCGCTAAAGGCGGACAAATCGGGTTCACCCGCAGCATGGCCACCGAACTTGCTCCATTTGGCATTACAGTGAATGCGATCGCTCCAGGGTGGATTCCTGTAGAACGTCACGAGACTACCCCTCAAGAGAAAAAAGATGCTTACCAAGTAAGAATTCCCATGCAGCATTGGGGTACTCCACAGGATATTGCGGAAGCAGTGCTTTACTTCGCTAGTCAAGAGTCCAAATTTGTTACGGGACAGTATTTGTGTATCAATGGTGGCATATCTCTAATGTAAATCCAGATTTTTTGACACTAAATAATTCATAGCCAACTCCTAATAGAAGCACAAATAAGATTGTCGAGGCTTGATATGAAATATTCCGAACATAAGACAAAGCTCTTACCTCCAGTCACAAAACCAAACTACGTTGTTTTTACAGATTTTGATGAAACTTATCTTGCTCACGAAAACAAAGAGTGTCATCAAAAGGAGCGAAAAGAACTTGAGGAGTATTTACTAAACAACTCTCAGAAAAAACACATTATTTTTGGTTGGGTTACTGGCAGCAGTATAACTTCAATATTTTCTAAAATGAGTATATATCAGTTAAGATTATTACCTCATTTTATAGCCAGTAGTTTAGGTACAGAACTGATATACTTCGATGAAAAACACTACGGTGAAAAAGATGAAATATGGGAAAGCAATCTCAGAAAAAGTGGGTTTTCAGATAAGTTAGTTAATAATTTAGTTAAAATTTTGAAATTAGATGGAATAAATCTGATACCACAACCTCAAATAGCAGATTCTCAATTTTTAAAAAATTACTATTACTATCAACAAAACAGACAACTTGATAGACAGGCGATTTTTAAAATAAAATATTTAGCTAAAAATGCTGGAATTAAAGTAAATATTAGTCAATGTAATCCATTAGTTGGAGATCCACAAAATTGCTATGATGTCGATTTTATCCCTTCAGGAACAGGGAAAAAACATATAGTTAATTTTATTTTAAGCCAGACAAATGTAAACTATCAAAACTCTATAGCTTTTGGCGAAAGTGGCAATGATATCGAAATGCTTCAAGCAGTTGGACATGGTTATTTAGTTGGCAACGCTACAAGCGAAGCTAAAAAATTGCATTCTCAAATAGAAGATAATGAGTACACCAAAGGAATATTGTCTGTATTAAAAAGACTTATAAAGTAATTTATGAATTTAGGACTATTGCCAAAGTTAAATTTAAATCTTTGCTATGCCTAAAGATACAAGCTTTTTACCAGTAGTTTATGTAAATCTCAATTGGAGAAACAATTATCTTTTAATCAGGGATTATGCCGCAATACTTCGGGCAACTGCATACCAGCGAGCAGCCTTGGTCAATCCTGGGAGCAGTACAATCAATACAACAGAATCAGCGCCGTATCCTTTTCAAATGCGGCGACCCCTGCCTTGCTATTAGCGTGCTTGCGCCAAACTTAATTCGGGTACGGATGACGCCAACTGGTCAATTCCTGCCTCATCGGTCATGGGCAGTCACACAAGGAGATGAAGAATGGCCTACTGTGCCGTTTGAGGTGCGAGAAACCGTAGATGCAGTAGAAATTCAGACTGAACAGCTTCGCGTTCTTGTTAACCAGAATCCTTGTCGTATCCAATGCTTCGACAAATCCGGACAACCCTTTGCTCAGGATACAGACCAGGCGATGGGGTGGCGGACTGGCGCTACTGCTGGGTGGAAACAAATTGAAGCTGACGAACATTTCTATGGCTTCGGCGAACCCACTGGTTTACTCGACCAACTGTCTAAAGTGAGAACTAATTGGACAAGTGATGCCATTGATTTCGGCATTCTTACAGACAGTATGTATCACGCGATTCCCTTTTTTATGGCGTTGCGTCCGGGAGTGGGGTATGGAGTTTTCTTCAACACCACATTTTGGAGTCGATTCGATCTAGGTGCAGAGCAACCTGGAGTCTGGCGGATGGAAACGCAAGCTAGCGAACTGGATTATTACATTATTTACGGCCCCGAACCCGCAAAAATTCTCGATACTTACACCCAGCTAACCGGACGGATGCCTATGCCGCCTCGATGGTCGCTTGGGTATCACCAGTGTCGCTGGAGTTACGAGTCACAAGATATAATCCGCAAATTAGCTAGTGAATTTCGTCAGCGCCAGATTCCCTGCGATGTCATCCACTTCGATATCGACTACATGAATGGGTACCGGATTTTTACCTGGAGTCCCAAGCGGTTCGCTAACCCGAAAGAATTGGTAGACGACCTCAAGCAGAATGGCTTTAAGGTGGTGCCAATTTCTGAACCTGGGGTCAAGTACGACCCAGAAGCCGATTATCAAGTCTTTGACGAGGGACTTAAGAACGACTATTTTATCCGCAAAACTAACGGTCAACTGTTTCACGGCTACGTTTGGCCTGATAAAGCCGTTTTTCCCGACTTCATGCGCTCTGAAGTCAGGGACTGGTGGGGAAATTTACAAAAAAGCCTAACCGACATCGGTGTTGCTGGTATCTGGAACGATATGAACGAACCCGCACTTGATGACCGACCGTTCGGCGACCCCGGTAACAAGATAACGTTTCCCCTTGACGCCCCACAGGGTCCAGCGGATGAGAAAACAAACCATGCGGAAACTCACAACCTCTACGGGTTGATGATGGCACAGGCATCTTATCAAGGGATGGAAAAGTCACGTCCGGGAGAGCGTGCTTTCTTCCTAAGCCGCGCCGGATATGCTGGCATTCAACGTTGGTCAGCCGTATGGACGGGAGATAATCAATCTTTGTGGGAACACATGGAGATGTCCATCCCGATGCTTTGTAACCTGGGTTTATCGGGCGTCGCTTTTGTGGGTACGGATATTGGAGGGTTTGCGGGTAATGCGACGGCGGAATTATTTGCTCGTTGGATGCAGTTAGGAATGCTTTACCCGTTCATGCGGGGTCACTCGGCGCTAACTACAGCACAGCACGAACCTTGGGCATTTGGTGACCAGGTTGAAAAAATTTGTCGCGAATACATCGAACTCCGTTACCAATTGCTGCCCTACACATACACCCTCTTCTGGGAAGCGACAACTACTGGAGCGCCAATTTTGCGCCCCTTGCTCTATCATTTTCCCAATGACCCGAAGACCTTCACTATCGCCGATCAGATAATGCTTGGCCCTTCGTTACTAGCAGCACCGATTTACCGTCCAGGTGTCGAACACCGTGCCGTTTATTTGCCGGAAGGTCGCTGGTACGACTGGTGGAGTGACGAGGTTTTTGAAGGGCCGATCGCTATCCTCGCCCACGCACCACTGGAGCGGATGCCATTATATGTCCGTGCAGGCTCGATTATTCCGATGGCACCAGTAATGCAATACGTAGATGAACGCCCCCTAGACGCTCTGACGCTTCGGATCTGGAGGGGCAC
This sequence comes from Microcoleus asticus IPMA8, assembly GCF_013179805.1. Taxonomy (GTDB): domain Bacteria; phylum Cyanobacteriota; class Cyanobacteriia; order Cyanobacteriales; family Microcoleaceae; genus Microcoleus; species Microcoleus asticus. The sequence goes on from NZ_SRRZ01000070.1 coordinate 37,081, forward strand.
AGGTCAGTTTACCCTTTATGAGGATGACGGTCATACTTTTGAGTACAAAACAGGTGCCTTTTGCACAACAACTTATCAAGTTCGTTCCGAAGGGCAACAAATTATTGTTGAGATTGGATCGCGAGAGGGTAGCTTTTTACCTGCAGGGCGTGAAACTATCGTGGAACTCGTCGGCATTGGTGAACAGCGCTTTGTCGATCGTGGCACCGCACAGCAGTTGACGTTTTCAATATAGAATACCAGTCCAGTCAGCAATTGAGAAGGCAATTTTTTTCGGGGAGATGGGGGTGCGATTTGTTGATTGAATATGTACGGTAACTAGCCAGTTTCAGGGGGCGACAACGAGGCTAAAGCGGTTGCTCTATCAGCTTTCTAGCTCTTAGCCCCCTCCGGTAAAATGACTGCTTATTGCGAACTAAACTCATCATATAGCAATCCTAAATGATTTTCTATGTATAAGTGTACTGATGAATTTTGGGGAAATCAAATTTATGTTCCTTAGTGAAGAACTCAAACAA
>NZ_SRRZ01000071.1:0-2426 GCF_013179805.1 Microcoleus asticus IPMA8
ATTTGATTTCCCCAAAATACGTCAATATACTTACACAAAGAAAATCATTTAGGATTGCTCTAGATATAGAAAATCATTTAGGATTGCTATATGCGGACAGTGCCGGTAAAATACTCAGCCGGTCCTTTGGCCGAAGGCTGTGAGCCACTTCGTTTAATGTCCATTTCTTAATACCTTTACTTGATGCCATTTCGGTGGCTGTCCCAATCGTAGAAATTGAGCACTAATCGCTTCTCTATCAATAGGGATGGATTTTTTAAGAAGCAAGGTTAGCTTTGAGGACATTTTGGTTGTCAGTAGGCGAATCTCTTGCCCAATCAAAACTGCGTTTTCTCTTGAATAAAAGTCGAGAATGCTTACAATTCGCCGGAATCTTTTTTCATTGCTTTAGCCTCATTCTAAGAATCCTCAAGGGCAAGCAATAGAACGATCGTCTAAGATTGTTGTACAATCCTGCAAACTTATAAATGAACGCTGCCAAAACGAGTGAAAAGTCCGCTAGGTCGTTAATGAACGACCATCCGGCAAAGCGCGAGGCAGATAGAGAACAAGCCCACAGAGACGAACTGACCAATAGCGGATTGCACAGGCGATTCGTCAGGATGGGACAATTGAGCCGCTGAAAGGATTGCACTTCAAGGGATCCTCCTCACCTTCGGAATGCGTTGATAGTGTCTCTATCCCTGCCTTTTGTGTCATTGCCCAGGGCAGCAAAGAAGTTCTTCTGGGCAGCGCGATCGCGCTTCAGTACGACCCGATGCATTATCTGCTTGCTACGATCGAACTGCCGATTGTCAGCCAAATTCTTGAAGCGTCCAAAGCGCAACCGTACCTTAGCTTTCGCCTCAATCTCGACCCCACTCTTGTCGGTTCAGTCATGGTTGAGGCTGGCGATCCCTCACCACAAAGGGGTGCCAATGTAAAAGCGATCGACGTGATATCAACTCCGCTAGCATCGGAATTGTAAAATCGAATCAACAGTCAATACTCAACTATCATTCAATTTTTCGACCCCTCCTTCAACAGTCAACAGTCAACAGTCAACAGTTAACAGTCAACAGTCAACAGTTAACAGTCAACAGTCAACAGTCAACAGTCAACAGTCAACAGTCAACAGTCAACAATGATAAGGAGTGCAACCGGAATCGATGTGACTATACCTGTTCATTGCTAGTTTCAACCGAACTCAGCGCCGCTTTGAGGGTATGCCAAGCCAAAGTTGCACACTTAACCCGCATCGGATATCGGGAAACACCTTGCATGATATTGAGTTTCTCCAACGGAGGATCAAACTGAGTATTTCCCGCTGCCATCTCGCGGAACTGTTCTACCATTAAAAGCACCTGTGAAATAGTTTTACCTTTGATAGCGATCGCCATTAAGTCAGCAGAAGCAAGGCACAAAGCACAACCTGCACCTTCAAATTTAATGTCGGCAATTTTACTTTCTGCTTCATCTAGTACCAGCGTTAAATCAACCACATCACCGCAATAGGGATTTTCTCCTCGGTGTTGACGGTGTACTGGGTCAGTTTTTCCTTTGTTTTGCGGTTTTCTGGCGTGTGTCAAAATTACTTGTTGGTAAATTTGGCGATCGTTAGTTTTCATAATCTATTCACTCTTTAAAATTCTTTAATAGCAAATGCTTGTAATCGTCCGGGGTATCAATATCAATCGCAGCTTCTGGTATTAGCAGAATCAATCCTGTATCTATATATTTTTGTATTAACGCTTTTGCACCTTTATCTCCTTCAAGCTGCATCAGTTCGGGAAATAAGGCATTACTAAACAGGGCAGGTACGCCTGTAGTTTCGTTATACTTTGAGGCGATAATTACTTTTTGCGTTTCTTGATAAGACTGAATCAATTGATTGAAAATCTGGGGAGAAACTAGCGGCTGATCTGCAAGTGAGATGATAACTGCATCAAGTTTAGAGTTAGTTCTCAGTAGCATACTAATACCAGCGCGAATAGAAGAAGACATTCCCTCTTGCCATTGGGAGTTCTCTACAACTTGCACTGCCTTTGGCATTAGTTCCGGTTTAATTTGTTCTACATAAGCTCCCAGGACTACTATGATAGGTTGGCAGAGAGAAGCTAAGGCAACTTCAACCGCATGGAGTATCAGGCTGCGTCCTTGATAAGAAAGCAATTGTTTTGGTCTTCCCATGCGGGTTGCAGCTCCAGCAGCGAGAATAATTAGACCAATTTTAAATACCATACCCAAGTTTTGGATTTTTGATTATTAAGAACATACTCGTATAGCCTTTCTCAGTAACATGAGGTACTATCTGGCATTGGGCATTGGGCATTGGGCATTGGGCATTGGGCATTGGGCATTGGGCATTGGGCATACCTGAATGTGTATACAAACTATATATTAGTAGATAATTATTAAAAGAATACCTAATGAATTAAGCATGAATT
>NZ_SRRZ01000071.1:2436-26349 GCF_013179805.1 Microcoleus asticus IPMA8
TTCCTTTTTCATAATCATCATGAACTATCTGTCTTTTCTTTTCTCTTATATCTTATTTTTGATTTTGCATTGGGCATTGGGCATTGGGCATACCTCACTTTCTTGAGAACCGCTATATTAGTCGTTAATTTTTTGATGATTGACTATTGATTGAAGCATGAATTGGTACAGTGCGATTTCTTAAAAAACCACCTTGATGCTTTGCTGTTACTGCTTGAATTTCGGCGATAATCGCCAGAGCAATCTCTTCGGAATTATCTGCCCCAATGTCGAGTCCCACCGGACTATATAAATTTTGTTGCTGTTGTGGAGTGGGGATAACTCCTTCTTCTAGTAGTTCTTGCAATAATCGGGCTGTCCTTTTCTTAGGGCCAAGTACACCTAAGTATTTTAAGCCAGAAGGCAATAACACTCTCAGCAATTCCAGGTCGTCTAAATAATTATGAGTCATAACTACAGCAACAGTACGCTCATCTATCTTGATGTTTTTTAATACATCCTGAGGAGAACAAAATTTAACTCGATCGGCTTCTTGAAAACGCTTTCGGCTGGCTTCCCGTTGGCGGTTATCAACTACAGTAATATGCCATCCTAACTCTTTGCCAAAGCGAACAACGGGAAGAACGTCATACCCAGCACCCAAAATTACCAGCGACAGTGGCGGCTGAATGACTTGAATAAAAACTTCAACTTTCCCGCCTATTAACTGATATTGTTTCCCTACCGAGGTTTTGTGTTGAAGTGCTACTTGTGTATCCCTTAAAACCGCTGCTGCTAATTCCTCATCGCTGATGTGGTTGACGATCTCTGAATTTAGTAGCAGGCGATCGCCTATTTGAGATTTGCTTTCACCCTCTATATTAAATACAGTTGCAATAGCACTCTCAAACCGAGTATCAAGGCATTTGTGGACAAAACTAATTTGGTTCGGCTCGTTTACTGGCAACGATTCAATCAAAACATAAGCAATGCCTTGACAGCCAAGCCCCAATCCCCAAATTAAATCTTCCTCGGAGGTGGAGTCATACTTAACCACACAGGGACTACCAGTGTCCATTACCTGCTGTGCTTTCTCAAATACATCACTTTCCAAACAGCCACCGCTAATTGCACCTACTATCAAGCCATCTGCACTCATCAACATTCGCGCACCAGGACGGCGATAAGTTGAACCTTCCACTTTAACTAAAGTTGCCAAGGCTAGCTTTTTCGTCGTGTCTTTTACTTGCTCTAAAGCAGCCTTAATATCGTGTAGTTCTTTCATTGGTCAGCCTAAAAATTTTTGTAAGCTGTCGCGCATTTAAATTGTATATTCAGGGCGGGCGGGACGCCCACCCCACAAGACTTTAATTTTTTTTGACCTACAATTTAAATGCCGCAACAGCTTATCTCACTGTTTAAGTTTGATTGTAAGGACTTCAGCATAGGGGACGATATAACGATACTTGCAAGTTATTGTACAATCCTGCAAAATTCTTCTTCTAAACTAATCATGGGACGAGCCTTTGACATACTCCCCCGGCTGAAGCACGGGGGATTCTAAGCTCAGACAGCGATTGCAGGCATAGCCTGTCTAACATCGCCTAACTTAACGGTTGATACCCCAACCGCACAAATATTCTTAGCTGCATTCTCGTCTCTGTCGTTCACGTTCTGACAGGACGGACATCGCCATTCTCTCGTATTCAAATCCAACTTTTTTAGGACGTGTCCACAATGATTGCAAGTCTTAGAAGATGGATACCACTGATCGACGAAGATCACCTGCTTATTTTTTTTCTTGGCAACCCATTCGAGAATTTGGAGAAATTCGCCGAATGCAAGGTCTGAGATTTTACGTCCCCAAAGTCGTTGCATTCCTTTTAGATTCAACGTCTCAAAGCACAGCATATCGAACTTATCAGTTAGTTCGTGAGCCAATTTCCAGAACCAATCAGAGCGACGATTCACTACATCCTCGTGCTTGCGAACTAGATTGAGTCTTGCTCTTTCCCGGTTGGCTGAGCCTTTCCGTTTTTTGGAATGCTGACGATTTGCTTTCTTAATAGCGTTGAGGGACTGTTTCAGAAATTGCGGTGATTCGATTTTCGTTCCATCTGAGCAGGTGAGAAACGTTTTTAAGCCGAAATCAAAGCCAGCGATTCTACTCGTCTCGACTTTGGTTTCAGGTTCTTCAACGCTGTCAACGACCACAACCATAAATAGCTCTCCTAATGTCGTGCGTTTAATGGTTAACGTCTTGACCGTCCCCTCTATCTCTCTGGAATTCCAATACTGATAAACGCGATTCCCAATCTTAATTCGATTGCCGCCTAAGAATTTGTAGCCAGCTTGCTTGAGAGTGAACGATTTGTATCTGCGAACTTTCTTGAATCCGGGCGGTCTAACTCCTTTCTGGTGATGCTTAAAAAACAGTTGGTAGGCTTTCTCAATTCGTTGGCAGATATCCTGCACAGCTTGAGAGCCGACCGTTTGCCAGAACGCTTTACGCTTTCTCAGTTTGGCAATATGCGATTGAAGTTTTGCACAATTCAAATGCTTTCCCCACATCCGGTAGTACCGTTTATGGAGTGCAATGCAATGGTTGTAGATCACCCCGGCAGCATTGATACTTCGCTTGAGGTGTCTATTCCGCTTGCTTTGATATAGCTTAAACTTCAATGTTTTCATGCTATTATTGTATATCATCTAGATATACTTTGCCATAAAAAAGAGCGTATTTTTTAGGCTGACTGATGAAGAGTTTGAGAAGCTAGAATTTTATTGCGAATCACCCGGCAGATCGAAATCAGATGCTCTAAGGGAGCTTATTAGAAGCCTTAAGATCAAGAAAAAGCCGTCCTAGAAGGACGAGGCTTTAGACCCTATTTTTAGGTAAAGCTTTGGTTTGATGACTTTTAACTTACCTGCTTGTCCCTTTCTTATCCCGAACTCACGTTATATCAAATCCGTTAGTATCGGAATAGTAAATTCGAGTTCACTGTCAACCGTCAACCGTCAACCGTCAACCGTCAACCGTCAACCGTCAACCGTCAACATCATTCCGGTGTAACCGGAAATGATATTACATATAAATCGCACGGCTCAGGCGAACCCCGAAATCGGCATCCGGATTTGTCGTGGCGTCACCAAGCCGCTCTTGCATTACTGCAACTGCCAAGTCCCGGCGCTTTGGCGATCGTGATCCGTCGGCAGATGCCAGCGCTGCCGCCATCTGTTCGCGCGCGAGATCGGTGCAATAGCAGGGCGTGCCGGGTTGCTGACGCCACGAATCGGCGATCGTGCCCGCGTCGAAAGCATCAAGCCCGGTGTCTTCGACGAGGGCCATCGCCACGGAGCGATCGTTCTGGCGGTCAGCAGCCACAGGGAGGGCAATACGGTCAGGACTTCCAGCAGGCTTGCCCTTGGTGGCGAAGGAGCCAGACCCGATCGCGTTCCACGCCTTGGCGATCGGCCGGCTTAGCTGTTCGGCCACCCAGAGGCTCTCAACCTGCCCGGCTTCGATGGCATCGATCTTCTCATCGCGGTGGGGATAGTAATTCGACGTGTCGATGACGACTGTCTCGGCTGGTAGGTTGGCGATTAGCGGCGCGATTGTGGGAATGCGGTTGAGAGGGATCGAGAGGATCACCGCGTCAACGTCCTCCACCGCTTGGGCCGTCGAGACCGCGCGTGCGCCGAAAGCCAGCACATCGGCCTCGATCGTCTCAGGGCCGCGAGAGTTGGCCACCTTCACGTCATGTCCGGCCGCACTGAGTTTGCGTGCCAAAGTCTTCCCGATATGGCCAGTGCCTAAGATCCCGATGTTCATTTTCTTCCTGTTATCCATAAAAAATCGTGTTTTTTGGGTCACCCGCAAAATCGTTTGACCCTGCAACTTGTTTAGCTCGTGAGCGAAGGCTCAATGCGCCACATCAATGACAATCTTGCCGACAAAGTTTCCGCTCTCAAGAAGCCGATACGCCTCGCGATATTCTGCGAAGGGGAAGACCCGATCTATAACCGGCCTGACTTGGCTCGTTGCCATCGCTGCAAGCAAGGCTTCAAAACTGGTCCTAGGGCCGATCGCTATACCGGCAATGGTGAGGGAGCGCGAGAGTATGTCGATTGGTGGTAGCCCGCCACCAAAGCCGCTCACAAAGCCTACCAAGCCGATCTCACCGCCGATCCGGGTCGATGCTGCGGATTTTACAATCGTCGCCTCTCCAGCGATGTCGATGACCTTATCCACGCCCTTGCCGTCGGTGAGACGGAGAATTTCGCGGTGCCAGTCGGGAACCGCGCGGTAATTAACAACCGCTTCAGCTCCCATCGTCTTGAGTTTTTCGGCCTTTTCATCGGACGACGTGATCGCTAAAACCCGCGCGCCGAATATCCGCGCTATTTGGAGCCCAAACATTGCGACGCCTCCTGTCCCCTGAATGAGCACAGTCTGGCCCGGCTGAAGCGGTGTGGCAACGTGCAGTGCCGACCAAGCTGAAACGGCGGCGCAAGGAAGTGATGCGGCCTCGGTGTAGGACAGGTAGGCCGGCAGATGAACAAGTGCGTTCTCGTGCAGCAGCACGTGGTCAGCCAGCATACCGTCTATCGTCATGCCGATACTGCTCGATTGGAACTCCGCGAGGTATCGACCGCTAATCCAATGCACGGCGCAACTGGCAGTCACACGGTCGCCGATCTTGACTCGTGTAACGTCTGGCCCAATTGCCACGACCTCACCCGCGCCGTCCGACAAAGGAACGACGTTTTCCTTGACCGATCCCCCATATTGGTCGTGCAATATGGCTTGGTCGCGGAAGTTCAGTGAGGCGGCGTGAACCCGGACCAGCACTTGTTGAGGCCCCGGCTTTGGCAGAGGCTCGTCGTTCAGGTTCAGGCTTCCGCCTAGTTTGGTAAGTCTGACAGCTTTCAATTTCGTAATCCTTGATTTAAGTGGTGTCTAAGGTTGGCGTTGTTTGACGGGGTATTGCCAGTCCGTTCAAGGTGTCGCGAAGCTCAGCAAGGTCTTCATCGGAGAGACGGCAGGCCGTCTCGATCTTTTCAGGGATCGAGCACGCTGCCTCGCGGAGTGCCTCGCCCGCTTCTGTCAGCTCGATAAGAACGCGGCGTTCGTCCTGTTGGTCACGGGTGCGCGTCACCAACCCCGCGCTCTCCAGGCGCTTTAAGAGGGGCGTCAAGGTTCCGTTATCCATACCGAGTTCTTGCCCTACTTCCCCAACAGTGCGCGGGGTGCCCTCGTAGAGAGCCAGCATGACCAGAAACTGAGGATAGGTCAGACCCAAAGGCTCAAGAAAGGGCCGATGAAGCCGAATGACGCGGTTCGACGCACTATAGAGGGCAAACGAAAGCTGCCTCCCCACCTGTCGCCGTTGGTTGATGTTCGAGTTGTTATCCATTTAAAAATCCAGTCAACAACTATTATATAGCGCACTACATAATAGTTCAATACCTATAATTCACTTTTTTCTGGATCAGTCTTGCACCCATTCCCATGCGTTGCACCAAGGCGACGGTACGAAGATTCTTCCACACTGCCCACCGTTGCCAGCGCGCACCGTTCCCCCTGACTAGCGCTGGCACTTCAATCAACAAATGACCTCACAGCAGCTTGTCCGGCGTAATCGGCAAGTCCCTGATGCGTTTGCCCGTGGCATGAAAGACAGCGTTGGCGATCGCCGCCGGGATGCCGACCATGCCGAGTTCGCCCATGCCCTTGACACCGAGCGGATTGACGACTTTATCGTCCTCCTCAACGAATATCGTTTCGATCTCCAAGATATCGGCATTAACCGGCACGTGATAGTGCTGCAAATTCGGATTCATGATCCGCCCGTAACGATGGTCGATTTCAGTCGCCTCTTGCAGCGCCATACCAATGCCCCAGACAACGCCGCCGATTTCCTGGCTGTGCGAAGTTTTCGGATTCATGATCTTGCCGCAGGCGGTCACTTCAATTGCGCGCGTGACCTGGACAGTCCCGACATCCGGGTCAACTTTGACTTCCACGAATTGTGCGCCATGCGCGCCGGTTGCGTATTTTTCTCTTTCGGGCGAAGGTTTGGCTTCATGGACATCAACCAGTTCGGTCAGATTGTTCCGCCGCATTAACTCGGAAATATTTATCGATTGCGACGAATTGTTTTTGATTTGCAGCTTTCCGTCAAGCATCTCGACATCTTCTATTTTCGCTGTCTTAAGAGGCGAAGCCGCATCTTTATTAGCCAAATCCAACAGTTTCCGTCTGATGTTTTGTGCCGATTCATAAATCGCCGAGCCGACGCTCGCTGTGGTAAATGAACCACCCTGCACCGGCGCTTCCGGAAAATTAGTGTCCCCGAGTTCAAACTTGACCTTTTCGGCGGGCAAACCGAGATATTCAGCCGCAATCAAAGTCATTACCGTGTAGGTTCCCGGCCCGATATCCGCCGTGGCGCTCGCGACGTGCGCGGTGCCGTCGGACTTCAAAGTGATTTTTGCCGATGCCGGTCGCTGAAACGCGCCCCAAATTCCAGTAGCCATTCCCCAACCGACCAGAAGCCGTCCATCCCGCATGGAACGCGGCTCAGAATTGCGATTTTTCCAGCCGAACTTTTCGGCGCCGAGCCGGTAACACTCGCGCAAAGCCTTGCTTGAGTAAGGTTTCCCGCTATCTAGATCGACATCTGTGAAATTTATCAGCCTTAATTCGAGCGGGTCGATTTTCAGCGCGTAAGCCAGTTCGTCCATCGCGGATTCGATCGCAAACATTCCGGACACGGCGCCCGGAGCACGCATCGAGGTAGGACTCGCCAAGTCGGTTCTAACGATTTGCTGCTTTGTATCTACGTTAGGGCAAGCATAAAGCGGGCGCGAAAAAGTCGTCGTATTTTCCACCCATTCTTGGAAAGTAGACGAGTTATTCCTGGAATCATGAACGATCGCCGTCAACTTGCCGTTTCTTTCCGCCCCGAGCGAAACTTTCTGCCAGGTGTGCGAACGATACCCGTGTCCGGTAAACATTTGCTGCCTGGTATAAACCACCTTCACGGGACGCTTGATAACGCGCGCCGCCATTGCCGTCAGCGCCGGATAATAATTCGGTCTCAGAGAAGCACCGAACGCTCCGCCGACGAACGGGGAAATCACGTGAACGTTTTCTGCGGGAATGTTAAAGCTCGTCGCCAAATGCTCGCGAACCACATAAACGCCCTGCGTTTTATCGAAGATCGTCAGCTTATCGTTTTCCCAGAAAGCGATCGCGGCGTGCGGCTCCATCGGGTTGTGATGCTCGATCGGAATCGTATATTCCGCTTCGATTTTCACGGGCGCAGATTTTAAAGCTTCGACAGGATTGCCTCGCGGTTTTACGGCGCTTTCGGGACTTGGAAGAAAAGCCTTGTCCAACGAACTCTCCAGATCGGTCATCGGCTTTTCTTCGTTGTAAGTCGCCCTTACGAGGCGCGCGGCATTGCGCGCCTGCTCGAATGTCTCAGCCAGCACGAGCGCGATCGGCTGCATATTGAAGAAAATCTGATTCGAGTGCAGGGCGCGAAACGATTTATCAGGCACATCTGTGTTGATCTCCGGCTTGAGTTCCGGAGCAGCCTGCGCCGCCGGCTTCGGGTAATTTTCGTGGGTGAGGATGTTAATCACTCCCGGCGCACGGCTCGCTTCCGCCGTATCGATTGCTTTAATCGTGCCTTTGGCGATCGTGCTCGTCACGATAAAACCGTAGGCGAGATTGGGAACCTTGAATTCCGCAGCGTATTTAGCCTTGCCTGTAACTTTTGCAACGCCGTCCACGCGGCTCATTTCTTTACCGATGTATCTTGCCATTTCTTTTCTCCTCCCTAATTAGGCCGCACCGCTCGTCATCGCTTGCTGCAAAGCCAGAACAATGGCGCGTTTTCCGAGTTCGACTTTATAACCGTTATGTTCAAGCGGTTTCGCATCTTTCAAAGCCGCTTCGGCAGCAGCCTGAAAAGTTTCTTCCGTCGCCGGTTTTCCGATCAGAACTCTTTCGGCTTCGGGCGAACGCCAAGGTTTATGCGCCACGCCTCCCAAAACAACCCGTGCCTGTTTGATGGTGTTGCCGCTTGTTTCTAAAGCAGCAGCCACGGCAAGCAGTGCGAAAGCATAGGAAGCGCGATCGCGAACTTTTAGGTAATAAGACTTATTGGCGAAGTTATTCTTCGGCATTTCGATCGCCACGATCAATTCCCCATGCTGAAGATTGTTATCTTTTTGGGGCGTGTTGCCCGGCAAGCGATGAAAATCCTGGAGCGGGATTGTGCGTTCTTGCCCGTTCGTGCCGCGAATCCTCACTACCGCGTCCAGCGCATAAAGCGCATTCGCCATATCGCCCGGGTAAGTCGCCACGCATTTGTCGCTGTAGCCAAAAATGGCATGAATGCGATTAAGCCCCTGAAGCGCTCCGCATCCGCTGCCGGGATCGCGTTTGTTGCAGGGCATAGCGATGTCGTAAAAATACTGGCAACGGGTGCGCTGCATTAAATTTCCCCCGTTGGTCGCCATATTGCGAAGCTGGGCGGAGGCGCCGGCTAAAATCGCCATTGACAGAAGCGGGTAATTTTGCCGGACGAGCGGATGGTTGGCCGTGTCCGTATTTTTGGCTAAGGCGCCGATCGAAATTCCGTTCGAGGTCGATCGAATCTCCGCCAGATTCAAACCAGAGATGTCAACAAGTTCGCTGGGACGCTCGACGTATTCTTTCATCAAATCAATCAAATTTGTCCCGCCTGCGAGAAACTTTGCCGTTTGATTAGCAGAAACGGTGCCAACGGCGCTTGCGGCATCGGTGGCGCTGGAATATTTAAACGGTTGCATCGGCTTTGCCCTCCTCATTTAATGCAACGGCAATCTCTTCATCGCTGGCAAAATGCCAAGCCTGGGCTGTTTCGCGCCCGGACTGAACTTCTCTGATTGCCGCCACGATTCCCGGATACGCGCCGCAACGGCAAATATTGCCGCTCATGCGTTCTCTGATTTCTTCATCAGAGAGTGCTACATTCTGCGTGCTCGTCCGCAAATTGTTAGTGACGTGACTCGCGTCGCCGTTTTTGGCTTCCTGCAGCAGCGCCACCGCCGAACATATCTGCCCCGGCGTGCAGTAGCCGCACTGGAAGCCGTCGTGTTTGATGAAGGCCGCCTGCATCGGATGAAGATTGTCGCCGTCAGCGAGCCCTTCGATGGTCGTCACCTCTTTCCCCTCGCAACTGGCGGCAAGTGTCAGACAAGAAAGCACCCGGCGCCCGTCAACGATTACCGTACAAGCGCCGCACTGTCCTTGATCGCATCCTTTTTTGGTGCCGGTCAATCCCAGTGTTTCGCGCAGGGCATCGAGCAGCGCGGTGCGCGAATCCACTTCCAGGCGTTGGGCCGAGCCGTTGATTTTCAAAAGAACCTTAACGGCGTTTTCAACCCCAGGGGCCGGGGCGAACACGGCATCGGGCGCAGCGGCGAGGGTGGAAAAGGCTTCCTCTTTAGCCAGCAGGTGGAAGGCGAAGGTGCCGAGTAGGGCAGCCATGCTTTGCCCCAAGAATTTGCGGCGAGCAGCGCCGACAATACCGAGTTGGTCGAGCAGTGTTTCTTCGTCCGCGCTGAGCTGCGAATCGCTCTCGGTTGAATTGAAATCTTTCCGTTGTTGATTATCGTCCATGATGCTCCTTGCAAAATTCTCAAACAATCCCTGGACAAGTGTTTGTTTTTCGCGCCGACTCTTCTAACGCTCTGCACCCACCGAAGGCGCTTCTGTGCAATATAGCGGTTCTCAAAAAAGTGAGGTATGCCCTATGCCCTATGCCCTATGCCCTATGCCCATGAGTACCTCATCTTTTTGAGAAAGGCTATATTTATTTACAACCTGTCCCAATTTGCAGGTATCTCGGCGGCTACCCGTATTGAACCAATATCATCCACTCCAAGCTAAAGAGGCTCGAGCCCCGGCTATATGTTCTTCCTTTCCAGTTAGCAAAGCGAATAAGGCGTATTCCACGGGATGAGCATTCCAGAGTTCTATGATGTGTTCCTTCATATAAGACCATACGATCCCACCAGCAGTTTGGTAATGCTCGATCGCATCCTGGAGAACTTGCTCGCCGAAGATGGCATAGAAACAGACGAAATCCTTGGCAGGATCGCTTACTGCGGCTTCTGTCCAATCGATTAGTCCCATCAAATTTCCGTCTTTGTCCACAAGCGTATGACCGGGGTGAAAGTCGCCGTGAATCAAAGCCGAATGCTGAGGCCACAAGGCATCATTGGCAATCCAGTCCTGCCAACGTGCCCAGCGTGTATCAGAAACACCAAGCAGTTCTCTGGTCTTCTCCATATTCTCTGCCATAGATTGCCGCACTCGATCGACTGTTTGAACTCGGATACTGAATTGTTTCACTACCTCAATGTGTGTTCTGTGAAGTTGCGCCAGTGTTTTTGCTACCGAAGAAATGTATACAGCAGGCGGGGACTTCGGATCGATGTACCATACATAATCGCCGATATCTGGATCTATGGTTCCGGCAGGAATTCCCTTTAATAGCGGATAGGCAACCAGTTCATCCGAAACAATTTTCCAGACGGGAACGCTCACATCGACTTGGCTTTTAACCAGTTCAAGAACTTCTCTTTCATAATACATACGCTCAACAACATCAAGTCTTCTGGGAAATCGCAATACCCATTTGGTATTATCCTCTTTGGCAGTAGCAAACGTAGTTATGAAGTCCATTCCGGATTTGTTAATATTTAAGTTGTCTGCGTCCAAAATGAAGCCATTTTTGTCGGCGATGCTAAGTATTGTCCTGATTTGGTAGTCTTCACTAACAGATTTAGTCATTTTAAATTCGCTCCTTCACGAGCATTGGCTAACATCTATATCAGGCGTTCACCTCAAATTAGCCCAACGTAACATCAATATAATATAGCCGCACTACACCAAAGGGCTAGAATGTGGAATCAAGGGCGACATTAAGCGAGCAGAGAAAGCGATATGACCGTTGCGGTGAGCAGTTATCATTTTTGTCCTGTCGATTCAGTGTAAGCAGCAAACAAACCCTTTTGCGACCGAACGCCCTCGACAGTGCCGGTAAAATACTCGGCTGGTTCCTTGGCAGAAGGCTTTGCGCCACTTCGTTTGATGTTCATCGTTTGAATTCCTTTGGCTACCCCAATTGTAGAGATGGAGCACTTAGCGCCTGCTCTATCAATAGGGATGAATTTTTTAAGAAGCAAGGTTCGCCTTGATGCCGTTTTGGTTGTCAGTCGGCGAGTCTTTTGCCCAATCAAACCTGAGTTTTCTATTGTATAAAAATCCAGACGCTTGCAATTCGCCGGAATCGTTTTTCATTGCTTTAGCTTGATTCTAAGGATTCTCAAGAGCAAGCAATAGAACGATCGTCTAAGATTGTTGTACAATCCTGCAAACTTAGAAATGAACGCTGCCAAACCGAGTGAAAAGCCCGATATGGAGTTAATGAACGACAAGCAGGCAAAGCGCTTTGCAGACAGAGCGCAAGCCCACAGAGACGAACTAACTGAGCGGATTGCACGGGCGATTCCTCATGATGGGATGATTGAGCCGCTGAAAGGATTGTACTTCAACCGCTCCTCCTCACCTTCGGAATGCGTTCATAGTGTCTCTATCCCTGCCTTTTGTGCGATCGCTCAGGGCAGCAAAGAAGTGCTTCTGGGCTGCGATCGCTATCAGTACGACCCGATGCATTATTTGCTGGCTACGATCGAAATGCCGATTGCCAGCCAAATTCTGGAAGCGTCTAAGGCGCTACCGTACCTTAGCCTTCGCCTCGATCTCGACCCCACACTTGTCGGTTCAGTCATGGTTGAGGCGGGCGATCCCTCACCACAAAGGGGTGCTGATGTGAAAGCGATCGACGTAAGTCCGTTGGATGCAAATCTTTTGGACGCTGTGGTGCGGCTCGTCAGGCTTCTAGATTCCCCTGCTGAAGCTCATGTTCTGGCACCACTGATTAAGCGGGAAATCATTTACCGACTGCTGATGGGAGAGCAAGGTGGTCGGCTGCGTCATATTGCAGTTCTGGGTGGCTCTACCCACCAAATTGCTAGAGCAGTCGATCGACTTCGTAAAGACTTTAACCAGCCGCTGCGGATTGAAAGCATCGCACGAGAGCTGGGAATGAGTGTATCGAGCTTCCACCATCACTTCAAGTCTGTCACTGCCATGAGTCCCTTGCAGTTCCAGAAGCAACTGCGGCTCCAGGAAGCTCGCCGTCTGATGCTGGGGCAAAACCTTGACGCTACCAGTGCAGCCTACCGTGTGGGTTATGACGATTCCTCGCACTTCAACCGAGAGTACAAGCGGCTCTTTGGTATACCGCCGATGCGCGATATGGAGCGGCTGCGAGAAGCTGCTAGGGAGATTGCGAGTTCAACATGATCTCCTCAAGATGCTCTAATCAGGCCAGAAATCGCTAAAACGCAGTTCATAGTTACCGCAATCATATAGATAGAAAATCATCTTGCGATCGCCCTGTTAATAATTTCCACAAACTGATGCAGTAAAGCAGTCTACTCTCAGCAAACTAGACCTCTTGCAAAAACAACTAGGACGGGCAAGATGCCCATCCCACAAGAGTTATTTTTTCTTGTGGGGTGGGCCGGAGAGCCCGTCCAATAAATTTATGAAAAATACTTTTGTAAGAGGTCTACTCTCCGGTGTGGACTCGATCGCCCTTTAAATAAAAAAAATTAACAAAGGTGGGCAAATACTGCCCACCCTAATTCCTACTTCTCTACCGTGAAATACTCATTCTTAGCATACACGCTAATAATGCAGTCTCCCACTTCAAAAAACATCCCCTCTTGCTCATCTTTAGAAAATTGCAAGTTGCCGTATTTAGAATTAATTTCCTCAGCAGTCGCCGCTTTTGCCTCCATTTCATCCGGGATAAGTCCGGTAGAACCGATATAGAAAACCAGCGGTGAAACTTTTTCCCTGTACACTTTTTCAGCATAAGCTTCCAGTCGCTCGTTGGCATTAGCTAAAGCAGCGACAAATTCGTCTCGCTTGACATCTTCTCCCTGCCATTTCGCTTGCAAAAGGCGCAGCAAACTATCTCCACCAACTTTGGCTAAAGTAGCGCTAACAATTCCGTTATCTTCCAACCCCAAAAACTCATCGAAAATCAGTTTCATCAAGTCGTCAACTTTGGTGATTTTTGTTCGGGATGACAGCGTTTTGTGTGCGAAGACAACAGGCTCATCTAACGTGATGTCAAATGTCGGTTTTGCTAGCTTTTCGCCCGTGTTTTTGTGGTAAACTTCATAAAGGCGATCGAGAAATTTGTTGGCCGAGTGCAATTTGCCGAAGTTGAGGATGTTTTTGCTGCCGATGTCGATTTTGTAGCTGACTCGCGAATCTACTGAACCGTTGGCGATCGCACTTTTTAAATCTGTGTATTCCGTCGTCGTCGGAAAATTGATGTAAAGGCTTTTTGACAGATAATGCTGTTTCAATTCTTCCAATTGTTCCGCAGTGTAAGCCTCGGATTCTTCCTTCAAATGAGCCGAGAGAATGCTAGAGAGAATTTTGATTTCTGCGAGTTCCTCAAACACTCCGTCAAGGCTGCCGTAACGCCCGTCAAAAGGCACGAGGGGCAAAGTCTCTAACTTTATATCGTACTCAGAACGGAAATCAAATTCTTGCACAGGCGAACCGTCTTTTTCAAGGACACCGCATTTTTTGAGCAAATCAAACACTGGTTTGCTGCTGATTTTGGTTCGCAGCGACTTAATATTAACTTCGCCGTCGCTGACAATGGTATAATTGTTGAAAGTATTGAGGTCTGTAACTAGAATTCCCGCCACTTCTGCGATTAAAGTTCCATCCTCAACTTTTACCAGCTTAGCTTTTCGGGTAATCAGCATATTGATGGTAGCGGTATTTTGATTGATGGCAAATGAACCCATTTGCACGTATTCGCCACCATCTAAGAATTCAGTTTTCAGCCAAGGCTTGACAAGGTTGCCGTTTTCGTCTCGCTTTCCCTCAATTCGCTTCAAACCTTTTCGCTGATAATTTTCTTGCAAGTGTTTCAAGTTGATGATGATGCTGTTGCTGTTTTCCTCCAATATCTTGATTAACTCCAGCAGGGAAATTTTCTCGCTGACTTTTACCCGATCGCCAATTTCATGATTTTTCAACACCTCAGGCGCAAAAACAGCCTGTTCCAAATCTTCCGTAAACTCGGCTATTTGGGCATTTGTCAAAGCTTTCGCGTGTTTTTCGGTCAAAGTAGCGTCGAAGGTACTCGCCAGCGCATACTTAGCCGTATTTAAATTCCCGTCAGCGAGGTTAGCTTTCGCAAAAGCGAACACCGACTCATCAGTTTGAGCAACGGGAACATCTAGTTTGTCATACTCATCTTTGGCGACTTTCTGATATTTGTAAAAAAGTCCCCGATCCTCTGCTTTCAGCCCGCAGATTTTCAGCGTGCTCGATGAACCGTTGATTTTCTTGCCGCTTTTGGAAACAAAAACTTGATAATCATATTCCTTAATTAACGGTTCTTCCAGCGCAGGTGCAACCGAACTGCCTAACAGTTTTGTGCTGTCGTAAAGAGCATCGTAAACCATTTTGACTTCGCCAGCCCGGATGCAATTACCCGATAACGTGTTGGCGATTTTGGAGAGAAGTTTGAAGTCAGCAGAGGCATAGGAGATAGTGTTACCAAACACATCCATGTCTTTGAGTTCTTCGCAAATTTCCCCTAGTTTTGCAGCTTCGGAATTGGCACTGGGGTCATTTGCATAGCCGTCTGTGTGCAAATTGATCGCTGTCATTTCTCCAGCTTTAACCAGAGATTTAGCGAGTTGCATCGACTGCGATATGCAGGTACAGCCAGCCGTGTGGATTTTTTGAATTTCTTTGATGTATAGAGAGTCAAACTTCAGCACTTCTTGAATAGGAATTCGCTGGAAGTGACAAATTACGTCCCCCTTGTCAGCATAGGAAATCAGGCTGACAATTAGCTGGTAATTGTTGTATTCGTCTAAGGTCAAAAGCTTGATTAGGGTTTCTTTCAGCGGTTCTAAGTCATAATACATTGAGCCGGAACGGTCGATGATGATGATGCTGTGAGCGACGGATTTTTCTGGGATATCACCGGGCTTTCTTTCTAAGTTAATGCGATCGACTAGATAGAATGCCTTGGCGTTTCCGGCAAAATTGTAGAGGGTAAACTTGGTGCGAGTATTGGAGGCTGCTTGGCTGCTGGAACTTTTGACTTGAGATGATTGTTTTGCTTGCCGTGCCATAGTTTTCACCTATGTTGACTTATTCCTCAACTTTATCATGACACGCGCTTCTGTGGATGTCAAGGCCTGTCTGGAAAATTATCTGCGAGGCTAAATAAACATTAATATTGAGCGCTGCGGTGCAAGGGAAAATTGCGGCGCTAGGCTAAAGGTGGGGTGTTTTGGCAAAAGTAGTGGATCTGCGTAAGTCGTTTAGTAAATATTTAGTCAATCATGCTTTATTTAGAAAATCCGCTGCTCAAACTTTATCTAAATGTGTTCGGATGGGTGGCATTGGGATTTTTTATCGGCCGCCTGCTACCGAAAAGCTATTCTACATATTTAGCCAAGTTTCTTTTCTTCTTCGGCACGCCATTGAGCATTGTTGCTTTTATCCGCAGCGCCAATTTGTCGGGCGCTATTTGGATGGCGCCGCTGATAGCTTGGGCGGCAATTCTAGCAGGTGGAGGACTCGCTTGGATTTTGATAAATTTTGGGGTGGGCGAGGAACGTCTCAATAATCTTAATCGGATTATCGAAAATAGCCCGGAAGAAAACACCGCTTGGAGTTTGCCAACTCAAGGCAGCTTCTTGTTGGCAACGATGGTTGGTAATACGGGTTTTTTAGGCATTCCCGTCACCTTGTCCTTATTAGGCTCAGAACACTTTGCCTGGGCGTTGTTTTACGACTTGCTAGGCACTACGATGGGAATCAATATACTGGGAGTTGCTATTGCTTCTCACTGCGGTAAAAGCGATCGCCCTCAGAGTTGGTTAGGTCCGGTGCGGGCAATTTTTCTGAATCCGGCACTGTGGGCTTTTGGTCTAGGATTTGTCTCGCGCAGCTTGCCGCTGTCGGCACAAATCACAGAATTGTTAACAACAGGTGCTTGGACTGTAATTACTTTAGCTTTAATTACGATCGGGATGCAGTTGAGCAAGTTGAATTCGTTGCACAACCTCAAACAAGTTGTGGCTTGTCTCGTGATTAAAATGTTCTTAATTCCCTTAGTAATTGGCGCGGGATTAACGTTTTTGGGGATCGCGGGTGCGCCGCGACTTGTGCTAGTGCTGCAAATGGCGATGCCTCCTGCTTTTGGTACTACATTGCTGGCAGAAGCTTTCAATCTCGATCGCGAATTAGCCGTAAGTGCGATCGGCCTCGGCTGCGTTAGTTTATTATTCACTATTCCCATATGGATGAGGCTATTTAATTTTTAATAAAAATAGGAATTGCTCAGTTTTTAAACTGCCTTACTTCAGTGATCCCCAGCACAAACATTGAGCGATATATGTCATCTTGATTTAAAATAACAATCACGGGACTTGGAAACTGTATTGGCTTCTGCTAATGTGGAAATAGCCCGCTGAGAACGGGAAGAATAAAAGTATGGCAAGTATAAATTTTTCCTTGACAGGTTATCAAATTCTCGATCGCCTTTACTCAGGAACTCGCACCCTAGTTTATCGAGCTTTCCGCACTGGCGACAAACAGCCCGTAGCCATCAAAGTCTTGCGGAACGAGTATCCCAGCTTCAGCGAACTGGTGCAATTTCGCAATCAGTACACGATCGCCAAAAACCTCAACTTGCCCGGAATCATCGAAACCTACAGCTTGGAAACCTACCACAACAGCTATGCGCTGGTAATGGAAGACTTTGGGGGAATTTCTCTCAATGAATGGATGGAACAAGGGGAAACGGCCCCGACTCTGAGCGAGTTTTTGCAAGTGGCGATCGACCTGAGCAATACATTAGATATACTCTACCGCCACCGGATAATTCACAAAGACATTAAACCAGCGAATATTTTAATTAATCCGCAAACAAAACAAGTCAAACTCATTGACTTTAGTATTGCATCTTTGCTGCCAAGGGAAACTCAAACCCTGATGAACCCTAACGTGCTGGAAGGAACACTCGGCTATTTGTCTCCCGAACAAACGGGAAGGATGAATCGGGGGATTGACTACCGGACAGACTTTTACTCTTTGGGCGTGACTTTTTACGGATTGCTGGCGGGACAATTGCCGTTTCAATCCAACGATGCGATGGAATTGGTACACTGTCATATTGCCAAACAACCGCTATCACTGCATGAAATAAATCCCGCAATCCCGCCCGTCCTCTCGGAGATTGTCACCAAATTAATGGCAAAGAATGCCGAAGACCGCTATCAGAGTGCGTTGGGACTGAAATTCGATTTAGAATTTTGTTTGAAGCAACTCGAAGAAAACGGTAGGATAGAGAGTTTTACGATCGCGCAGAGGGATGTGGGCGATCGCTTCCTCATACCCGAAAAACTCTACGGTCGCGAAACCGAAGTTGCCGAATTACTCGCAGCATTCGATCGAGTAGCAGGTTTTTCACAGCAGCCATCAGAAAAGGGTGGAGGCTGCGAGTTAATGTTAGTCGCGGGTTTTTCTGGGATTGGGAAAACTGCAATTGTCAATGAAGTTCACAAACCAATTGCCCGCCAGCGCGGCTATTTCATCAAAGGCAAATTCGACCAATTTAACCGCAACATTCCTTTCTCAGCTTTTGTCCAAGCATTTCGAGATTTAATGGGACAATTGTTGAGTGCCAGTGACCAGCAGTTGAAAAACTGGCAAACTCAAATATTGCAAGCAGTGGGCGATAACGGACAAGTCATTATTGAAGTAATTCCCGAACTAGAAAGAATTATTGGGCCACAACCGCCCGCACTAGAATTATCAGGAACTGCGGCCCAAAATCGGTTTGATTTGCTGTTTCAAAACTTTATTCACGTGTTCACAAAACCAGAACATCCCCTGGTGATGTTTTTGGATGACTTGCAGTGGGCTGATTCCGCCTCACTGCGGTTAATGCAACTGCTGGTTGCCGAGTCAGCAACCGGCTATTTATTAGTAATTGGTGCCTACCGAGATAATGAAGTGTTTGCAGCACATCCGTTGATGCTGACACTGGATGCAGCGGTCAAAGCTGGGGCAACGGTGAATACTCTGACGCTGGAACCGTTGAGTTCCGAAAGTCTAAATCATTTGGTTGCTGATACGCTCAATTGCGATCGATATTGGGCAAGACCTTTGGCTGATTTGGCGGCACAAAAAACCCAAGGAAATCCCTTTTTTGCAACGCAGTTTCTCAAAGCACTGCATCAGGATGGGCTGATTGAGTTTGACCGGGTTGCTGGTTATTGGCAGTGCGATATTGTGCGAGTTCGGGAGGCAGCGCTGACGGATGATGTGGTCGAGTTTATGGCGTTGCAGTTGCAAAAATTGCCGCCAGGGACTCAGAATGTGTTGAAGTTGGCTGCTTGTGTGGGGAATCAGTTTGATTTGGGGACTTTGGCAGTTGTCTCCCAGCAATTGGAAACGGAAACGGCCGCGGATTTGTGGAAGGCTTTGCAAGAGGGGTTAATCTTGCCTGAAAGTGAAGTCTACAAGTTTTATATGGGGCGAGAAAGACGGGAGGAAACACAAAATTCGGAGGTGGTGAATTACAAGTTTTTGCACGATCGCGTTCAGCAAGCTGCCTATTCTTTAATTCCCGAACAAGAGCGATCGCGCGTTCACTATCAGATTGGACAATTGCTGAGGCAGCAAATTTCCCCCGCAGCTATAGAAGAGCAAATTTTTTCAGTCGTCAATCAGTTGAATTATGGTATTGCGCTGATTGAAGACCAAACAGAACGATCTGAATTGGCACAACTAAACCTCACGGCTTGCCGCAAAGCCAGAGCCGCTACTGCTTATCAAGCTGCTCGCGAGTATGCTGCGATCGGGCTAAATTTGCTTGGAGAGAGCGCTTGGCAACGACAGTACGAGATGACCTTGAACTTGCACGACATAGCCGCAGAATTGGCTTCACTCTGTGGTGAATTTGACCAGATGGATCGGTGGATTGACACTGTGATTCATCATACCAGCACTCCCCTAGAGCGAGTGAGCGTTTACATCGTCAAAATTCAGGCATTAACGTCCCAGAACAAGTTTTTAGAAGCAATTGCTATCGGTTTGTTGAGTCTCAAAGAATTAGGAGTTGAATTGCCCGATAGCCCTACATCAGAAGATATTCAGCAAGCAGTGCAGGAAATTAATAGCTCGCTCGGCGATCGACCGATTGAAGAGTTATTCGATCTGCCAGCAATGGTGGATACCCAAAAGCTGGCTGCGATGCAAGTGGCGGCAAGTATGGTATCAGCTTGTTATCTGGTTGGTTCGTCTTTGTTTGCACTGGTGACGGCCTTACAGGTAAATTTATCTATCCAATATGGCAACAGTCGTAGTTCAGCTTATAGCTATAGTTGTTATGGCATTTTTCTCAACAACTTTCTACAAGATGTGACGGTAGCCGATCAGTTTGGCCGATTAGCTTATCGTCTTGCCAGTGGCGCGGATTCTAAAAATATTCGTTCTGAAACTTTTTCTGTGATCGGACTCTGTTTGTACCATCGCAAATCGCATTTGCGGGATACCATCCCCATTATTGAGGCAGCGTATCAAGCCGGATTAGAAACAGGCAATCTAGAGTTTGTCGGGTATAGCGGGCAGGCATTTTGTATAAATACCTTCTGGTGCGGTCAACCTTTGGCAGAACTTGAGCCCCAAATTCGGGCATACCGTCAGCAATTACTCGACCTCAACCAACTAACGACGGCAAATTATTGTTCGGTTTTTTGGGAAGCAACGCTGTTTTTATTGGGCAATCCAAACAACTTTGAGATTTCCTTTGAACAGGAAGGCTATGAGGAGAAGCTGGTTTCTCAGTCGCTTGCCTCTAACGATTTTTACCGACTCTGCATCTTCTATCTGTACAGGGCGACGTTGAGATTCCTGCAGGGAGAGATTGCTGGGGCCGCAGTAGATGTCGATCGAGCAAGACAGTATATAGCGGGAAGTGTAGGAACTGCTTCCGAAGCTGGTTTATATTTCTATGAGTCACTCATAGCCCTTGCCACTCCTGAGTCCGAGACTGAGTTAGAAACGCAGCGGCAACGAGTTCAGGAAAATCAAACTTCGTTGCAGCATTGGGCAGAACACGCCCCCATGAATTATTTGCATAAGTGGCAGTTGGTAGAAGCAGAGAAATACCGAGTTGCCAGACAGAGGGCAGAAGCTATTGAAATGTACGATCGTGCCATTTCTGGAGCAAAAGAAAACGAATACATCCAAGAACAAGCCCTCGCTAACGAACTAGCAGCTAAATTCTACCTCGACTGGGGCAAAGAAAAAGTGGCGCAAGCTTATATGCAAGAAGCCTACTACTGTTATGCTCGCTGGGGTGCGAAAGCCAAAATCGATGACTTAGAAAAACGCTATCCCCAACTTCTTGCTCCCATATTTCAAGCAAGAGAAAATCGTTTTGGAATCAGCGAAACTCGCCTCCACACAATCAATAAATCGTCAGTTTTACATCAAACCTGGCACACAACTCTATCTAGCAGCAGCAGTATTTACGAAGCCCTCGATTTCGCGACTATTCTCAAAGCCTCCCAAACTCTATCGAGTGAAATTCAATTAGAAAAATTGCTGGCTGCACTGATGTGTGTGGTGATGGAAAATGCCGGGGCAAAAAAAGCAGTTCTGCTGTTGCTTAAGGATGGGAATCTCGCGATCGAAGCTGTGGCCTCCTTCCATCGAGATGTCATCTCAATATCTGTACCGCTGTCAGCCAGCGACGAGGTTCCCGCTGCTTTGGTCAACTATGTTAAGCGGACTTGGAAAACTGTAGTTTTGGATAATGCAGCAGTACAAAGCGATTTTATTGCCGATCCGTATTTGATGCAGGAAAAGCCCAAAAGTGTGCTGTGCGCGCCAATTTTAAATCAGGGTAAATTAATCGGCTTGCTATATCTAGAAAATAACTTGACAATTGGTGCATTTACAGAAGATCGCACTGAAGTCATCCAACTTTTGTGCGCCCAAGCGGCTATCTCTCTAGAAAATGCCCGCTTGTACCAACAATCTCAAGCTTATGCACAAGAATTAGAGCGATCGCTCCTCGATTTGCAGCAAGCACAGTTACAAATCGTGCAAAGCGAAAAAATGTCCGCCTTGGGCAATTTAGTAGCGGGAGTTGCCCACGAAATTAATAATCCTGTCGGCTTTATTAGCGGCAATATTGAGGAAGCAACCACCACAATCAAAGATGTGATTGGTCACTTAAAATTATATCAACAAAAACTGCCAAATCCCGGCGATGAAATCGAAGAAGATGCGGAGGATATTGATTTAGAGTATGCTTTAGAAGATTTGCCAAAGATGCTGTTGTCGATGAAAGTGGGATGCGATCGCATTCGCGGCATTAGCACCAGCCTCCGCACCTTCTCCAGAGCCGATAAAGACTACAAAGTTCCCTTTAATATCCATGAGGGCATTGACAGCACTATCTTAATTTTGAAACACAGGCTGAAAGCCAACGAACACCATCCCCCGATCGAAGTCGTCACAGACTACGGCAATCTCCCGCAAATTGAATGCTTTCCCGGTCAACTGAACCAAGTCTTTATGAACCTGCTTGCTAACGCGATCGATGCCCTAGAAGAATCAAACCAAGGACGCAGTTTGGAGGCAATTAAAGCAAATCCACACTGTATCACTGTTCGTACCAGTCTGTCGGGCGATCGGCACATCAAAGTTCAGATTGCCGATAACGGTGCGGGCATGACAGAAGCAGTAAAACAGCGGATTTTTGACCATTTGTTCACCACGAAGGCAGTAGGAAAAGGTACCGGGTTAGGATTGGCGATCGCCCGCCAGATTGTAGTCGAAACCCACGGCGGAACAATTAATGTAAATTCTACTTTGGGGGGAGGAAGTGAATTTGAGATAGTGTTACCTATTAACGGATAAAAGTAGAGGGCATCCGTCCTACCATTTTAGATTTTAGATTTTAGATTTTAGATTGAAGAATTGGGAATGACAGATGACCTAATGATTTGGAGCTGGCCTACAGTTGCATTCTTGTTTCAAAGCGGTATCAGAAGTAAAAAATTGAGGAGGAGGAAGGATGAAAAAGGTTATTCATTTTTCATTCTTCCTCCTTTTGTTTGTCGAGTTTGAGTTCCTTGAGTGCGATCGACTAATTTCTATTTGAAAAAATTCATAATAACTAAATTAGATTGCCGATCGGGCATTATACCAGCCCCGATCGCAACTGCGGACACGGGCAAAACTTCCAGCGCCCCTTCGCCAGATTGCCAAAATCTCAATTATGCTAACCTAGGCAAGCAGCAATCCCTTGTCACGAAGGCGATTAACATAATTTCAAACAATTTATTTTATTGAGGACTGGTGTATCCCCTATGGCAAACCTGATCGGCACAGACAGCAACGACTTTATTCTAGGAACTCCGCTGAGCGATCGAATTCGCGCCTTAGATGGCGATGACACGCCCCTGGGTGCGGGAGGAGATGACACCCTAGAGGGCGACGGCGGCAACGACCAGCTTCTTGGAGGTGACGGGGCAGATTCGCTGATTGGCGGTGAAGGAAATGACGAACTTATTGGCAACCAAGGCCGCGATTTTGCTTCCGGCGGGAACGGCGACGACTCGATTCGCGGCGGTTTGGGCAACGACATCCTCGAAGGCAACGACGGGATAGACAGCGTGGTGGGAGACGCTGGGGACGACTTAGTTTTTGGCAACGGAGGCTTTGATGTGATTGCCGGCGGTACTGGCAACGACACGCTCACAGGAAGTGACGGCGACGATTCCGTGTTCGGGAATGCTGATGAGGACTTTCTTTACGGGAATTTTGGGAACGATTCTCTCAACGGCGGTAGCGGCAGGGATCAACTGTTGGGCGGTGAGGGCAACGATTACTTGAGTGCCAGCGACGGCGACGACACTTTGTACGGCAATGCCGACAACGATTCGCTCTTCGGAGATGCTGGTAACGACCAGATATTCGGCGGCAAGGCTGACGATACAGCTTTTGGCGGCACAGGTTCCGATACGCTTCGCGGGGATGAAGCCGACGACTCGGTACTGGGAGATGAAGGCAATGACTTCCTGTTTGGTGGCAAAGGTAATGATGCTCTCGACGGCGGTTTTGGCGATGACTCGTTGGCCGGAGGTATCGGCGACGATACAATTTTGGGCAGTTTCGGCAATGACAATTTATTTGGAGCAGAGGGTAATGATTCTCTGATCGGAGGTGAGGGTTCGGATACTCTGACTGGCGGCAGCGGCAGCGATGTCTTTGGATTGGGAGCCGGGCCTGGCAGTTTGGCTTTAATTACTGATTACAATGAGGCAGAGGATTTCTTTGGACTGCCGAGCAATTTATCTTTCGCTCAACTGCAAGTTCGGCAAGGTAACGGTGCAAATATCAGGGATACAGTAATTACGACGCTCGACGGCAAGCTTTTAGCAATTTTGACAGACACTCCGGCGGCGCTGCTCGATGCCAATGATTTTATCGCTGTGACTGGGACGGCTACCCCCAGACCAACCACAACTACAACTACAACTACAACTACAGTTACAACCACAATTACAGATCCAACTCTAACTCCAACTCCAACTCCGACGGAAACTCCGACTCCGACTCCGACTCCGACTCCGACTCCGACTGCGACGCCGAATCCGACTCCGCCGCCGAGTCCGGAGCCAGATGCGACGCGGAAGGCAAGAACGACGAGGCCGGCGACGCGG
>NZ_SRRZ01000071.1:26359-36310 GCF_013179805.1 Microcoleus asticus IPMA8
ATTTTCTTTTTCTAGTAGATGTTCAACTCATACTCCTACTTAATTTTCAACTCCAACTCCAACTCCAACTCCAACTCCAACTCCGACTCCCACGGAAACTCCGACTCCGACTCCCACAGCAGCACCGACTCCGACGCCGACTGCTTCGAGGATTCCGACTCCGCCGACAGTTAGCGTGCCTGATTCGCCCCTGCTGTCAATTAGTTCGATCCCCCCGACGCCGACTCCCGGACTATTGCCAATGCCCGGCGGGCAGATGCCGATATTCCCGACGGTGCCGAACCCGATACCCTTACCTCCTACACCTTTTGGGTTCTAGGTGCGATCGCCCAGATCAGTTATGAGTTTGTGATTTTTACATAAACTCATAACTCAAAACTCAAAACTATTTAACGTCTTGTGGAGTCTCGGCCGAGTCTTCTGGCAACTCGGCTGGAGAATCTTCTAGGGGAGATAATTGTTGGGTGTACCCCAAGAGCGATCGAAGTTTCATGCGGTGGATGTAAGGCCAGCCACCATTGGCTTCAATATTCTTGAGTAGTTTGTAAAGTGCTTGGCGGTTGTCGGGAAAAGACGCTTGAAACAAACCGTCCCGAATTTCCCGGTGCGAAGCTTCCAGCGTCCGCAGCAGGGCCAAAAGCAGCAGACTGTCTCCCTGACAACTTTCGGCTAAAGTCCGAATCGCCTCTGTCAGCGATTGCATTTGAGACTGCAACTTTTCTGACTCTAAATCTTTGCCGTTGTCCATACTGCTGCTTCCTTTGAAATCTACAAGGCGTTTGTCCCCAGCCTTTTGGTCAGCCGACTAATCGAGCTAGTCGCGATCGCCATTCGGGGTCATAAGCAAAGTAACTTAAGTAGGTTGACTTAAGCAATATTAATTTGCAGTCCAAGCCAAGAAAAGAGCACAACCCGTCGTACCATGTGTATTGGGCTGCGATCCGAACATGATTGAGAAATCATAAGTTCTTGCTTATTTTCACTGGACTAGCTTGATTTTTTGAGTCAATGTCGGTCTCGGTGAAGCGAGCGATCTGGATCTAAATGCTGCCCAAAGCGCTGGCGTAGCCTGCCGGCGGGCAATTATATTTTGCTCGAAGTAAGGCTTTTTCTTAATATAATCCGATGTTGGATATTGAGGTTTGCAATGAAATATCGTGCTTTAATTGTTGCACTTTTAGCATTTTGCATGAGTGCGCTGGTTGCTTGTTCTTCTGCTTCTGACACGACGGTGGCGACTACCGAGTTGCTCACCTACGACGAGATTAGAGGTACTGGATTGGCTAATAACTGCCCTAGCTTGGCAGAAACTTCTCGGGGATCGATCCCCCTCGAAGCGGACGGCACCTATAAACTGACTGGTTTGTGTTTGCAGCCCACAACTTTTTTTGTGAAGGAAGAACCAGCAAACAAACGCCAAGAGGCGGAATTTGTGCCTGGTAAATTGCTGACGCGGTTCACGTCGAGCATTGACCAAGTTCAAGGTACGCTCAAAGTCGGTACTGACGGAACTCTGACTTTCACAGAAGAAGACGGCTTGGATTTTCAAGCTATTACGATTCAGTTACCGGGCGGAGAGCAAGTACCTTTCTTGTTTACCATTAAACAGCTAGTGGCCAGTTCCGAACCGGGAGTGGTTGCTATCAATACTTCCACCGATTTGCGAGGGGACTTTAACGTTCCTTCTTACCGCAGCGCAGGCTTTTTAGACCCTAAAGCTCGCGGGGTAGCGACTGGCTACGATAATGCTGTAGCGCTTCCGGCTACTGACAATTCCAAACTGAACCGCTCTAATGTAAAGCTGGCTGACACCCGCACCAAGGCAGGCAAAATTTCTCTCCAAGTTGCTAAAGTCAACAGCGCCACTGGCGAAGTTGGCGGGATTTTTGAGAGCACGCAGCCTTCTGATACTGATTTGGGAGCTAGACCTGCTCTGGACGTGAAAATTCGGGGTTTGTTTTACGCTCGCATTGAGCCTTCTGTATCGTAAAATTGGGTTTCTGGATAGATCGAACTTGAGCAGTTTTTTGCCATAAAGCTACTGCTCGCCCTTCATTAGCCAACAGTCTTGACCAATATAAATTAAGACTGTTGACTAATGACTAAATTTATGATTTGATTGTGATTAGTCGCAAGTGATTAAGTTTGGATTTTTTATTAATTAAAGTATTGTATTTAAACAGCTTTCAGATTATAATATAGTGGTAAAAAATCCTGGTTAAATTCGGGATTGTGCCGAAAACCTTCTACCTGGTAAAATGCTGCCTTCTGCCGAAGGCCTTCGGATCGTCGCCCTAAATCCCTGCACCTTCCCAAAATTCAAAAGGTGTGTCCGCTATCACACCTATTAAGTGCTAGGATTACACTACCTAAAAGTGAATTATTTTAGACTGTATTGGAAACTCGATCTAAAGCAACCTCAGTCCTCTCCTCTACCAACCCTTATGCCGCTATGTCTACCACAGTGCCCAACGATCTAAAAAACGAAAATTTGCAATTGTTGCGCGAGTACCAACTTTCGGGATCGAATGAAATCCGCAATCAGTTAGTTAAACTGAATATTGGACTGGTGAGAAAAGAAGTTTACCACTGGCTAAACCAGTGCGGTGAAAGCTACGACGATTTGCTGCAAGTAGGGTGTATTGGGTTGATCAGGGCGATCGAGCGGTTTGATATGTCGAAGGGACACGCTTTTAGTTCCTTTGCAATTCCCTACATTCGGGGCGAAATTCAACACTACTTGCGGGACAAAAGCCCTTCTGTGCGATTTCCCCGGCACTGGCAGTCCCTGGAACGCAAATCTGTAGCAGCGATCAAGGATTTGCAGGTGCAGTTCAACCGCAAACCTACGGATGCTGAAGTAGCAGCGGTGCTTGAGGTTTCTGTAGAAGAATGGCAAGAAATTAAGTTGGCCCATCTCAACAGATCGCCTCTGAGTTTGGACGCGCCGATGCAAGATGAAGATGAGGGGGCTACTTGTCTCGGAGAATTGGTTCCCGATACCAAGTATCGGAGTTTTCAGTTGGCGCAAGAGGATCAAATTCGCGTACAGCAAGCTTTGGCTATGTTGGAACAACGGACTCGCGAGATATTGGAGTTTGTTTTTCTCTACGATTTGACGCAGAAAGAAACGGCTGAACGCTTGGGTATCAGTGCGGTGACTGTTTCTCGGCGAGTTAAGAAGGGGCTGGATTTGCTCAAAGAGATTATGACTAAACAGCTTTAGTTATTAGTCATTAGTCATTAGTCATTGGTCAGCAGTAGTTATACCAATTCTGAAAAGTAGTGCTAGATATAAATTATCAGCTATCGTCTGTAGGGAAACGGCACTGCCGTGTCCGGCCGGTGGTGAGAGCGAATGAATGATAATTTATATAAGAGAATTACTGTAGCAATACTTTTTAAAATTGGTATCAGTCAACAGTCAGCAGTATTCAGTCAACAGTCAATAGTCAACAGCGATCGGTAATTAGTCAGTTGCTACCAAGAACAAATAACTAATGACTAATGACTACTAACTAATGACTAATGACTACTAACTAATTTTTAGATGCTGCGGACAAATTTATCGAGCCTTTCTACGGCTTTTTTAATTGTGCCTAAATCGGTGGCGTAAGACAAGCGGATGTGGTCGTCTGCACCAAAAGCAATCCCCGGAATAACTGCTACTTGCTGCTGTTCTAAGAAAGCGTCGCAAAATTCCAGAGAATTCATTCCTGTTTTGCTGATGTTGACAAACATATAGAAAGCACCGTCTGGTTTTATGCAGCTAATTCCGGGGACAGCATCGAGCAATTCAAATATTACCTGACGCCTTTCGGCAAAAGCTTGACGCATTTTTTCTACAGAGTCTTGGCTGCTTTCCAAAGCTGCGATCGCGCCGTACTGTGCGAAAGTACACACGTTTGAGGTACTGTGACCTTGAATGGTGCTGGTGGCTTTGATTAATTCGATCGGCCCGGCCAAATAACCGATTCGCCAGCCTGTCATCGAGTAAGCTTTGGCAAAACCGCTGCTGATCAGGGTGCGATCGAAGATTTCTTGACCCAAGGAACCGATGCTGACGTGTTGGGCGCCGTCATATATAATTTTTTCGTAAATTTCGTCAGCAACGACTAGAATATCTCGATCGACTATCACCTCGGCCAATGCTTTGATTTCCGCCAGAGTGTACACCATTCCCGTTGGGTTAGAAGGCGAATTCAGTACAAATAACTTGGTTTTGGGAGTAATCGCTCGACTCAGTTGTTCCGGTGTAATTTTATATCCTGTAGAAGCATCTGTCCGTACAATTACAGGCTTGCCGCTGGCGAGTTTTACCATTTCTGGATAGCTCAGCCAGTAGGGAGCAGGGATAATTACTTCATCCCCCGGATCGATCAGAGCCATCATCAGATTGTAGAGCGAATGCTTGCCGCCGTTGGTGACGATGATATTTTCAGGTTGATAGTTAAGGTTGTTGTCGTCGCGGAGTTTGCGGGCGATCGCAGCTTTTAACTGCGGTTCCCCAGTCACAGGGCCGTACTTAGTCTTCCCCTCGTCTAAAGCTTGTTTTGCCGCTGCTTTAACGTGTTCGGGGGTATCAAAGTCTGGTTCTCCCGTACTCAAACTACAGACATCAATCCCTTCGGCCTTCATGGCTTTAGCCTTAGCTGCGATCGCCAAGGTTATGGAAGGAGGAACCTCGCCCACTCGTGCTGCCAACTTAATCATTGGATTTTAGATATTAGATTTTTGACTTTAGATCTTAGGGTGACAAATCTTGATATTCAACCCTGTTGTTAGGGAATTATGACATTTGTTTACATAGTACGTAAAGGATTAAGCAATTAAAGAATAAAAATTAAAGAAGCTCTTAGTTTTAATTTTTATTTTTAATATTTTAAATTTTGACGTTATTATTGTACCATTTTTGATGCCTCGTTACCCTCAACGCCGATTTGCAAGCTTATGGATCTCAAATCTCTGATTCGCGACATTCCTGATTTCCCAAAGCCGGGAATTCTGTTTCGAGACATTACAACTTTGCTGCGCGACCCGCAAGGTCTCAGCTACACCATTGACAGCTTAGCCGAAAAATGCGCTGAAATGTCTGCTGACTATGTGGTGGGCATGGAATCCCGGGGCTTCATCTTTGGCGCGCCTTTGGCTTATAAAATGGGAATAGGCTTTATTCCTGTCCGCAAACCAGGGAAACTGCCAGGTGCGGTTCATTTTGCTGAGTACGAATTGGAATACGGTGTCGATCGACTGGAGATGCACCGAGATGCGATGACATCCGGCAGCCGGGTGCTGATTGTGGACGATTTAATCGCCACTGGCGGAACGGCGGTGGCGACGGCTAAATTGTTGGAGCAAGCTGGGTGCGAGCTTGTCGGTTTTGCTTTTATCATTGAATTGCAGGCTTTGGGCGGCAGGGAGAAATTGCCGGATGTGCCGATCGTCACGCTAGTTGAATATTAGTTAGTTAACTGCTGACAGTTGACAGTTGGCAGTTGACAGTTGACAGTTGACTGCTGAGTAAAAACTACTGACAAATAATATCCTTGACCTTTGCATCGGAATTATTCATCTCTCTCTTCTCTGACTCTGCGATCTCTGCGTCAATAGCGGTTAAATCATTCCGATGCAACCGGAATTAATATCATTCACAATTCTTCAATTCTTCAATTGTTCAATTCAAAAATCTAAAATCTAAAATCTAAAATCTAAAATCCTATGACTTCTATTAAATTGAATCGAAATTGGCGAGGGTTGAGTTCTCTGTTTGGTGGCGAGACATTTACTTATGTTGTCAAGCGACTGTTGCAGGCACTTTTAACCCTATTTTTGGCATCGGCTCTTTGTTTTGCAATTATTGAGCTAGCACCGGGAAATTACTTGGATACTTTGAGCCAAAATCCGAAGATTTCGCCGGAGACACTCAAGCAACTCGAACAGCAGTTCGGCTTAGATAAACCAGCTATTGTGCAGTATTGGCTGTGGCTGCAACAAATTGTAACGCGGGGGAATTTTGGCACGAGTTTTGTGTATCAGCGATCGGTAGCGTCGCTGCTGTGGGAACGGGTACCGGCGACGCTGTTGATGGCGATCGCATCTATGTTTGTGACTTGGGCGATCGCGATTCCTTTGGGAATTGTCGCGGCCGTCAATCAAAACCGCACAGTCGATCGAGTTTTGCAAGTAGTCAGCTACACCGGACAGGGATTTCCCAGCTTTATTACAGCTTTGTTGCTGCTATTTTTTGCTCAAAATACTTCGCCTCTGTTTCCCGTCGGAGGAATGACAAGTATCGACCACGCAGACTTACCTTGGTGGGGTCAAATCCTCGATTACTGCTGGCACTTAATTTTGCCAACTGTCGCCCTCAGCGTTACTGGTTTTGCTGGTTTGCAAAGATTGATGCGCGGACAATTGTTGGACGTGCTGCGTCAAGATTACATCCGAACAGCGCGGGCGAAAGGTTTGCCGGACGATCGAGTAATTTACATTCACGCTTTGCGGAATGCTGTTAATCCGTTGATTACGCTATTGGGTTTTGAGTTTGCTAGTTTGTTGAGCGGTGCGTTTATTGCGGAATTTTTCTTTAATTGGCCGGGATTGGGAAAGCTTACTTTGGAGGCGGTGAACAATCAAGATTTGTATTTAGTAATGGCCAGTTTGATGATGGGTGCAACCATGTTGATTGTGGGGAATTTGTTGGCGGATTTGCTGCTGAAAGCTGTCGATCCTCGGATTAAGCTCGAAGATTTGAAATAGTAGACTTAACTCAGTCAGGACTTACGCAGTGAGAATGATTTTTTGTCATTTCAATCCTTCACAAGGCTTCAGGACTGTGAAGGATTTCAAATCCTTATAATTTAGAGAGTATAGAGTATAAAGAAGATCCCAGAGAAGTGGTTGATGAACTAATTTTTTTGGTAGCGAATGAAACAGTCAGTGACTTCAGGGAAAACTTGAGTCTACATTAGTCCTTTTTCTACGAGAATCATGAATCGCAATCCGGTTTCAATACCTCCCTTGCCTCAGAGTCTTTCTTCACAAGAAACCTGGGGGTTTGGCTTTAGTGGGTTGCTTTTATGGTTAGGGACTGCGCCTGCGATGAATGCCGCACTAGGTCCGCAGGCGATCTGGGTTTGGTTGCCGGGAACAATCATTAGCATGATGCTAAACCTGCAAGTTAAGCGGTTAGGGACTTACTTCCCAGAGGTAGCTGGAGGCACCCCAAACTATACGACCCGCTTGCTCCACCGCTTGCCAAACTTGGCTCGCTATGGGGCGATTGGTTATATGTTCGGCTGGGCGTCTGTGCCAGCCATGAATGCGATCGTTCTGACCGATTTAATCAAAGCGAATCTGACGCCACTGGGGATTACCTGTCCAGAGATCCTATTCAGAATTGGGTTTACAGTGCTGCCGTTCATCGTTGCTTTTAGTGGAACTCGCACGCTAGGTATTTTGCACTCTTTCTTTATATTTCCAGCGATCGGGTTTCTTCTCACCTTTTGTATCCAAGGCATGGCTTGGTTAAGTTTTGCTCCCGCTAGCCCTGGGGTGCTGCCCGATCTGGGAGCAGGCGTTTCTCCGATCGATTGGATGAAATGGTTCTTTATCGCCGTCTATGCGGTTTATGGTGGCGAAACGGCTTCTTCATTTGTGGCAGATAGTCGCCAACCCAGCGTTACCCTACGGTGCTTGCAAGTGACGACGGGATTGCTTCCGATCGTCTATCTCGGCGGATCGTGGGTTTTGATGCGGTTAGCCACAGATCCCGGCTTAGGGGATAGCGCCTACCTCAATCTAGTGGCAGCAACCCAACCCTTCTGGGGCACATTCGCCCCCGCCCTCGTCACCTTTCTGATTGCGTCAGGATGTCTCCTCAGCTCTGCGACTGCTGTTTCTAACAGTCCCCGGATTTTGTATCAGTTAGCCAAAGATGGCTACTTACCACCCGTGTTTGCCGTGCTGTCTCGCCGGGGAGTGCTCGAACCCAGTTTGATTTCCACCCTCGGGCTGAGTCTGATTTGCCTGTGGTGGGGCGATGTCGCACGGGTTGTGATGGTGGGGGGCACCGGCTACCTGAGTTCGATGATGGCAATTCACTTAGGCGAGTGGGTCAGCCGGCGACGACCAGAAACCAGATGGCCCTGGTGGTCGCTGGGCTTCTTTGGCCTTGAAGCGGCTGTTTTGGTCGTGGGTGGGTGGGCATGGAGCTGGCAGGACTTAGCCATTGGCTTACTGCTACCTTGGCTGATTGGCGTGGCAGGCACTCAATTACCGCGCCTGAACTTCCCGCTGTTCCATCCTGATGGGTGGATGCAACGGTATCACCAGCAACCCGATACCAGCAAAACAGATTGGTTGGCATTTCAGGTCACGATCTTAATTGGTTTAGTGTGCAGTGCGCTGAGTATTGGCTGGTGGGTGAGAGCGGGTTTAGAGCGGGTGGGTGTGGGGCAATATGTGGCGTTGTTTAGCATTTTGTTAGTGACGGTTGCCTTCGTGGGAGTGGCGATCGCCTGTTGGACCAGTTTGCCTCAAATTGCTGCCATTACTGAAGCCCGAGAGCAAGTCGAACGCACGCTGCTGGAGTTGCAACAGACCCAAACGCAACTCGTGCAGGCAGAAAAAATGTCAAGTTTAGGGCAATTAGTGGCAGGGGTCGCCCATGAAATCAATAATCCCGTTAATTTCATCCACGGCAATCTGACCCATTTGCGGGAGTACACGCAAAATCTGATGGATCTGATTGAACTTTACCAGCAGGAGAATCCTAATACGTCTCCCGATATTCAAGCTATGGTGGATGACATCGATTTAGAATTTTTGCAGAAAGACCTACCGAAAACCCTGAATTCGATGGAGATTGGCACCGATCGCATTCGTCAGATCGTGCTGTCATTACGCAACTTTTCCCGTCTTGATGAAGCTGACTTTAAAACAGTCGATATTCACGCAGGGATTGACAGCACCCTCCTGCTTTTGGGAAATCGCCTCAAAGCCAGAGCCGATTTCCCAGAGATTAAGGTCACTAAGGACTACAGCCTCCTACTCCACGTTGAGTGCTACCCCGGACAACTGAACCAGGTGGTGATGAATATTCTGGCAAATGCGATCGATGCGCTCGAAGAAAGCGGTAGCGGGAAAACCTATGCACAACTCCAAGCTAATCCGGGGCAGATTAGGATTCGCACGTCACCTATCGAAGCTGATTGGGTAGAAATTGCGATCGCTGACAACGGTGTTGGTATGTCCGAACAGATTCAGCAACGCATTTTCGATCCGTTCTTTACCACCAAGCCTGTGGGAAAAGGGACAGGCATGGGGATGTCCATCAGTTATCAAATCATCACAGAAAAACATCGTGGTAAGCTCAAGTGTTTTTCTACGATCGGGCAAGGAACTGAGTTCATAATTCAGATTCCCACCCGGCAACAATTTCGTAAAGCTGTATAGAACTAATTAATTTTGTACTCTCGGAGTGTTTTATGTCAGAAGAACAACCAAACGAATCAATTAGTTTTAGCCGCTTTGCGGACTGGTGCAGGTATATTGACAGTCTTTCAGAAGAGGCAAGGCACACAGTTAAAATGTTGTTAAAAAAGGCTGGCACTGATGACGCACAAGAAGCGGAGCAGATACTTTCAAGCATGACAACACTGCATCTCAACAGCAATCGAATTACCGACATCAGCTCCCTCGGTTCGCTCACCAATCTGACAACACTGCATCTCGACTACAATCAAATTACCGACATCAGCTCCCTCGGCTCGCTTACCAATCTGACCGCACTGCATCTCAACTACAATCGAATTAGCGACATCAGCTTCCTCGGTTCGCTCACCAATCTGACCACACTGCATCTCTGGGGTAATAGAATTACCGACATCAGCTTCCTCGGCTCGCTCACCAATCTGACCACACTGAATCTCTGGGGTAATAGAATTACCG
>NZ_SRRZ01000072.1:0-29747 GCF_013179805.1 Microcoleus asticus IPMA8
CATAAGTTTGGTGATTTTGAGCCAACATTCTCATGAAACTAATGATCGATCGAACCCTCGATCGATTTATGAATGATTTGCGATCGCTATAGCAGTTAATCCTCGATCGTTGCCATACCTAAGCTCATGTAGGAAAGTCTTTCCAGCGCAAAGAATAAGCTCTTTAACGTCATGCCTTTCATTAACTTGAAGTATTTTTTCTATTTCCCTATTCGCAATACCCCAGTCAACAGAGTTATTCGCGCCCGCGATGTCAATAACCTGGGACAACCTTTCACCCATCTGTTGGGCAAGAACAATTGGTAGATTGCCTTTTTTTTGAATATCTTGCTTCAGTGCTGAGATCGCCATCCGAGTACACTCATCGATACTCGCTTTCCCCTCACAGAGCGACTCATATAGCTTTTTATAGTACCCAAGCCCATTGCGGAAAATATCTCCATCAGCCATGTTCCGTGCTCCAAAAATAGGAGTTTGCTTACACCCTCAATTTAGAGCATTAACCTGACATTGTCAATAGATAAAAATAAAAAAACCTATAAAATGTCAGGTTAATGCGTAAGCCGATCGACTGTATTCGCGGTCTAAGTCTCTACAACATATGGGTGATCGTCCACTAAACTGGATCGATGACCAACACTACAGCCTAGGAATTGCCAGCCCTGTCAAGGTGCGATCAGACGTATTTACTTCATTCTAGGTGTTCTCTCACGAGAATCAACAAGATTTATTCTCGTGAACACTTGAAAAACAGCAGATCGGGTGATCGCCATTCTGTTTTCTCCATTGGTAAAAACCGTGGAAAGAGGCCCAAAGCCATCGGTGCATTATGATAAAGCAAGCAGCGATAAATTCTCGTTTTCATAAAATAATTTAATTGCGTTAAAATCCCGACGTAGCAAATTTTCAGCTTGCAATGTCGAACAGTTTCCAAGGCGAAGCCAAATAACTTTCGGTGGATTCCCAAATACTAAGCTCAGATCGTGCAGATCCGCGTCTTTCGAGACAATCATCAAATTATTGTATGAATGCATAATCCCAAACTACTGGGTCGATCGTTGATTTCATGCCCACATCTCGAACGTGAAGCGAATTTGGGAAAATATCGCTCAAACTGTTCGGTAACTTGGGCGACAAGTTTTCATCAAAAAGTAATTTCATGCGGATAAGGTCGCGGTCATAAACCGACGCTCACGGTCAGCAGCATAAGCTATGCAGGCTTTTAAATCTTCTCGCGTCAAATCGGGAAAATCATCGAGAATTTCTGCTTCGGTCATATCGGAAGCCAGGTACTCAAGCACTTCATAAACCGTAATTCGCAAGCCGCGTACACAAGGCCTACCACCGCGTTTATTTGGTTCAATCGTGATGTGGTTTTGGTAGTTCATAGTTGGAATTATCGTGATTGTGTTCTCGACCTTTACAAAATCTTAGCCTAGGGCTGCGGAGCTGGCAAGGTTGTCAATCTTGTTTTTAATACGATTAGCATCGAAATTAATATTACCCACAGCTTTCGAGACGGCAGTGCCGTATCCCTACAATTAATAGCGGTATGGAAACAGCACGGCGCCGTGTCCTCTATATTATTTAGGTGCAATCGGAATTGATATCAGTTATCTTTAGCGCTGACCGTCAAATTTTATTAAGTGGCGGTCTCGATCGCACGATTAAGCTGTGCGATGTCGCAACCGGACGTTATATTAAGACGTTGATGGGCGATTCGCTCTATGAAGGCATGAATATTCAAGACGCAACGGGATTGACGAACGCTCAAAAAGCGACATTGTTGAGAGCGTTAGGGGGGTTGGTGTAGCCTGCGAATGGTTTTCGCGATCGCCTTAACTCAGCGCTTAACTGACGGATCTTGAGTGGTGCAATTTGGACAGTCCTATGAGTGGATTCAAGCTGCGATCTCAAATCCCGTAGCATCGGAATTATGTAGTGCGAGTATCCTCGCTCGCTACTTGTATCGCGAGCGGGGACGCTCGCACTGATACGATCCAAATATATAATTCTGATGGAAGCGGAAACGATATTATTTATATAACAGGATTTAAGCTATGTCTCGCTTGTCTTCCGCCCTACTTTTTGCTTTCCTGTTGCTATTTCCCTCGAAAACCTTCGCCCAAATTATCCCTGATAATACACTGGGCCCGGAAAGTTCGCGGACAGTTCCCGATACTATCAACAATTTACCCTCAGATAGAATCACTGGCGGTGCAACTCGCGGCGTTAACCTCTTTCACAGTTGGCGCGAATTTAACATCCGTGAAGGGCGCGGAGCTTATTTTGAAAATCCCAGCGGAATTTCCAACATCTTCACCCGCGTTACAGGCGGCAACCCTTCTAATATTTTAGGAACTCTGGGAGTTTTAGGCAACGGCAACTTATTTTTAATTAACCCGAAAGGAATTGTCTTCGGACCGAATGCGCGGTTAGATTTGCGCGGTTCGTTTATTGGTTCAACCGCCGACAGTATTGTGTTTAATAACGGCTTTGAATTCAGCAGCACCAACCCGCAAACATCTGCACTGTTAACAGTTAATATTCCCGTTGGTTTAAGATTTCGGGAAAATCCGGGTGCAATTGTCAACCGTTCCACGGCTTTAGGCAAAGTAAACCTCCCAGCCTCTCCTGTTCCCATTCCGATTAGCGATCGAGTTGGTTTAGCAGTAGAACCAGGTCAAACTTTAGCACTCATTGGCGGCGACATCCAACTCCAAGGCGGCAATTTAACCGCCAGCAGCGGACAAATTTTACTCGGTAGCGCAGCCAGCCCCGGTTTAGTTAATTTCGCACTGACAGCGGGGGAAAAGGGAAATTTAACTTTAAATTATGACAATATTCAGAACTTCGGCAATATTCAAATAGCCGATGGAACACTCATCAACACCAGCGGAATCGGTGGCGGTAGAGTAGAGTTAAAAGGTGGAAATGTCACCCTCAGCGGTGCGCGAATTTATGCGCTGACACTGGGAAATATTGATGGTAGAGGTATCGATATCAGCGCTCAAAAGTTGCGAGTGGAAAACGGATCGCAATTTTCTACCCTGACTCTAGGAGATGGTGCAGGAGGTAATATCAACTTCCGGGCTGCTGATTCAGTAGAAATGAGCGGGCTGGGAGTTGAGGGCTATCAACAGGTTGCAATTAAATATTTGGTATCGGGAACTACAGACCCGTTTGACCCCCTATTTGTGCTGTTTAATGCTAGTGCTGGCGCTGGTTCGGGGGGGAATATTACGATCGACACCGGCCGCCTGCTCTTCAACAATGGGGTAGTAGGTAGCGGCATCGCTTTTGACGGTGGAAATGGCGGCAATTTAATCATTCGCGCCAATACTTTTGAGATGGTGGGTTCTGGAATTAACAACGGCACAGCTAAAGAAAGTAGCGGTGCGGGAGGAAGCATTAGTGTTGATGTCGCGAAATTAATTATGCGCGACGGTTCTATTCTCGGTACGACGAGCTACAGCAGCGGCCCCTCGGGGAATATTAACATTAATGCTGCTGAATCAGTAGAATTGTCTAACAGCGGCCCGACCACAGTTGTGTCCACCGGAATTAGCACGCTGAGTATCGGATCTAACGGAAGGGCGGGGAATATTAACGTTGATACCAAGCGCTTGACTCTCTCTGCGGGTTCTGCGTTTACAGTAGGATCGGGTGTGTTAATTGGCAGGTTTTTGTTTTCTCAGGAGGGCGGGCCTGCTGGAAATTTAACAGTTAGGGCTACTGAATCAGTAGAAATTTCAGGCATTTCTCAACTTTTGAGCAGCGGAATTCAGAGTGCTAGTGCGCTGAGTTCTGGAACTTTGAGCTCTAGTCGGGGCGGGGATATTCGCATTGATACGCCAAGCCTAACCGTGCGGGATGGGGGGGTAGTTTCTACGAGTTCTTTGGGTGTAGGAGATGTGGGGAATATTACTGTTAATGCCGATCGCATTGAGGTCAGCGGCAGCGGAAATAACGGTCTGTTTCTCAGTACAATTGATGCTTCGGTGGGCAAGATATTTGGTACTAATCCCAATGCTACGGCAAATGCCGGTTCGTTGAATCTGAATGCCGATCGACTAATTGTCAGAGATGGAGCTACAGTGACCGTGCAGGCTACGGGAACCGGACGCGCTGGTAATATCAATATTGTCGCAAATTCGATCGACCTTGACAATAAAAGCAGTATTGACGGCACGACTATATCCGGTACAGGAGCAAATATTAACCTGCAAGCGCGATCGATCCAATTGCGCCGCAACAGCCGAATTACCACCGATGCAGGCAGTTCAGACGGCGGCAATATCAACATCAACAGCGACATTCTTGTCGCCCTCCCGCAAGAAAACAGCGACATTACAGCCAACGCCCGCACAGCGGGCGGCGGCCGCGTGAATATCAATGTCCCCAATGTCTTCGGCTTTACAGCAGCCAGTCGCGAACAAGTCAGAAGCAGGTTGGAGCTCAGTGACACAGAATTTGCAGCGTTGCAAGTAAGTCCTACATCTCTGCTTCCCAGCAGCGACATCGCCGCGATTTCCCAAAGTGGCGGCCCGGCTTTGCAAGGGGCGGTAACATTTAGTTCTTTTGGAGTGAATCCTGCTCAAGGTTTAGTGGAACTGCCACAAAATTTGGTGAATCCGGCTGCGTTAATTGCTGCAAATCCCTGCATCCAAGGGGCCGAGAACGAGTTTACTGTGACTGGGCGGGGGGGATTGCCA
This sequence comes from Microcoleus asticus IPMA8, assembly GCF_013179805.1. GTDB lineage: Bacteria > Cyanobacteriota > Cyanobacteriia > Cyanobacteriales > Microcoleaceae > Microcoleus > Microcoleus asticus. Next base: position 4,716 of record NZ_SRRZ01000072.1, read on the forward strand.
CCGAGTCCTCACGATGCCCTCAGCAGCAATTTTAGCCAGTTTAGTTGGGTGGAACCACCGGTAGGTGGAAGTCAGCAAATAGAAGACCACAGAGCATCCATAGAAGTTCAGCCAACAGAAATTATGCCCGCTCAAGGTTGGGTAATGGACGATCGAGGACAAGTAAGGCTGGTAGCCTATAATTCTGGTGGTGGTGCATCTATTCTCCGTCCGAAACCGACGGGTGTTTGCGTACCTCGATAGGTACTCTTCAGGTTTTAGCTAACCCGTCGCTATTTGCCTAATACTAAATTAACCAGACTTAAAAGATGCCCCGCCAATCTTGCGCCCTATTTTTTGCATTCTTACTACTGTTTCCTTTCCCTGCGATCGCCCAAATCATCCCAGACAGCAGCTTGGGTGCTGAAAGTTCGCGGACAGTGACCGATACTATTAATAACTTACCCTCTGATAGAATCACTGGCGGTGCAACTCGCGGCGTTAACCTCTTTCACAGCTTGCGCGAATTTAACATCCGTCAAGGGCGGGGAGCTTATTTTGAAAATCCCAGCGGAATCACCAACATCTTCACCCGCGTTACGGGCGGCAACCCTTCTAATATTTTAGGAACTCTGGGAGTTTTAGGCAACAGTAACTTGTTTTTAATTAACCCAAAAGGGATTGTCTTCGGTCCCAATGCGCGGTTAGATTTGCGCGGATCGTTTATCGGTTCAACTGGTAGCGGCGTTCTCTTTGATAATGGCTTTGAATTTAGTGCGACCGATGCTAATACAGTGCCATTGTTAGCGATTAATATTCCTGTGGGTTTAATATTTCGAGACAATCCCGGTACAATTGTCAACTCTTCCCAAGCAATTGGCCCCACACCAACCTTACCGCCATTGCCCGTAGAAATTCCTGTTTCTAACAAACTTGGTTTAGCTGTAGACCCCGGTCAAACTTTAGCATTAATTGGCGGTGACATTCAACTACAAGGCGGAAATTTAACAGCTTATACCGGACAAATATTACTGGGAAGTGTGAAAAGTCCAGGTTTAGTGCAATTTGAACCAACAGCTTTAGGTTTAAATTTAAGCTATGACAATATTCAGAACTTTGGCAATATTGAAATGAACGGTGCGTCCATCAATACCAGCGGATTAGGAGGTGGAAAAATTGACATCAGAGGTGGAAATGTCACCGTCAGTAGTTCGGGAATTTATAGCCTAACATTGGGAAATATTGATGGTAGAGGGATTGACATCAACGCTCACAATTTACGAGTAGATAAAGGAGGACAAATTCTTACTTCAACCTTGGGAGATGGAAACGGGAGTAATATGAATATCCGCGCTACTGACTCAGTAGAAATGATTGGGTTGGGGATAGGAGGCTATCAGCGATTTTATAGCCAATATATATTATCTGGAACCCTCAACCCCTTTGACCCCCAAATTGTAATTAATAGTGGTACTTTGGGCAGTGGAACTTCTGGAGAGGTTAACATCGATACCGGACGGCTGCTGTTGCGTGATGGGGTAGTAGGCGGTACCGCCACCCTGGGTGCTGGAAATGGGGGAAATCTGACTGTCCGCGCTAACACCTTCGAGATCGTTAGTTCAGCAATCAATAATGGAACAACTAAGAAAAGTACCGGCTCGGGCGGCAATATCAATATTGATGCCCAACGGTTAATTATACGCGATGCTGGTGGTTTAGTTAGCATCAGCCGCAGCGATGGAGCATCAGGAAATATCACGATTAAAACAACTGAATCTGTAGAATTGTCGGGGGGTATTTCTGGAAGTGCCGCGCAAACTCGTATCGGTACAAACTCTTTTGATGGCAATGGTAAATCCGGGGATATTACCATCGACACTAAGCGGCTAAGTGTTTCTGATGGAGCCTCAATTAGTTTATCAACGGGTGCGGTTGTTGGGCAAGTCGTGTTTTCTAGAAATGGAGGTCTAGGAGGAAATTTAACTGTGAGAGCTTCCGAGTCTATCGAAGTGAGCGGGGTATCTGGAGTTTTGAGAAATGTAGGATTCGGAGCGAGTGCTCTGGCTACTCAAACTTCAAGTTCTGGTCGGGGTGGAGATATCCACCTCTCTACACCGATGCTCGCTCTGCGGAATGGGGGAATTATTTCTGCGGCTTCTTTGGGTGCAGTAGATGCCGGAAATATTACTATTGATGCCGATCGCATAGAACTTAAAGGTGCGGGGAGTAACGGTCGTTTCGCAAGTAGAATTGAGGCTTCGGCTGGCAGCTTTTCTCTTATTGTCAATCCCAACGCTACGGGGAACGCGGGTTCATTAAATTTGAATGTAAATCGATTGAGTATCCGGGATGGAGCAACGGTTAGTGTTCAGTCTTTAGGAAGGGGAAGGGCTGGAAATATTAATGTTGTAGCTAACTCAATTGCTTTGGATAACAAAGCGAGTATTGATGGTACAACTGAATCTGGCGGTGGGGGAAATATTAATATTAGGTCGCAAGATATCCAGTTACGGCGCGGCAGCAGAATTACAACGGATGCAGGGATTTCTGACGGGGGAAATATCAGAATTAATAGCGATATTTTGGCTACTTTACCCAATGAAAATAACGATATTACAGCTAATGCGCGTACTGCTATGGGCGGTCAAGTTACAGTAAATGTCCCGAATGTTTTTGGTTTTACAACAGTGACACGGGAACAAGCCAGAAGTAGTTTAGGGCTAACTGATTCTGGATTTGCCGCTTTACAAGTGAATCCAACTTCTTTACTTCCCACTAGCGATATTGCAGCTATTTCTCAACAGGCTGGCCCAGCTTTACAAGGAGCAGTAACGTTTAGCACTACTGGGGTAAATCCCGCTCAAGGGTTAGTAGAATTAGAGCAAAATATAGTCGATCCCAGCACCTTAATTGCTGCTAATCCCTGCATAGAAGGGGCAGAAAACGAGTTTACTGTTACTGGGAAAGGAGGAGTGCCACCGAGTCCTAATGATGCCCTCAGCAGCGCAGCAGTGCCGTTTCCTTGGGTGGAACCAGCCTTAGGTGGAAGTCAGCAAGTAGAAGGCGAAAGAGTATCCCTAGAAGTTCGGCCAACAGAAATTATTCCGGCTCAAGGTTGGGTTATGGACGATCGAGGAGAAGTAACGCTGTTAGCGTATAATTCACGTGGTGGTGCATCTCTTCGCAGTCCGAAATCGACGGGTGTTTGCGTACCTCGATAGGTACTCTTCAGGTTTGATCTGCGCGCTCGTTTTTTCCATACCAAATTAACAGGATTCCAAGTATGCCCCGCCAATCTTCAGCCCTAATTTTTGCTTTCTTACTACTGTTTCCTTTCCCTGCGATCGCCCAAATCATCCCAGACAGCAGCTTGGGTGCAGAAAGTTCGCGCACAGCACCCGCAACTATTAACAATTTACCCTCAGATAGAATAGAAGGCGGTGCAACTCGCGGTGTCAATTTATTTCACAGTTTACGAGAATTTAACATCCGTCAAGGGCGGGGAGCATATTTTGCGAATCCTAACGGGATTGCGAATATTTTCACCCGCGTTACGGGTGGCAATCCTTCCAATATTTTAGGCGTGTTGGGAGTTCAAGGCAGTGCTAACTTATTTTTACTTAATCCCAAAGGAATTGTATTTGGTCCCAATGCGAGGTTAGATTTACGCGGCTCATTTATCGGTTCTACAGCTAGCGGCGTTCTCTTTGATAATGGCTTTGAATTTAGCGCTGCCAATTCTAATGCAGTGCCATTATTAGCGATTAATATTCCTGTGGGTTTGAGATTCCGAGAAAAGTCTGGTACAATTATTAACCAATCAATTGCTGCTAACCCATCACCCCCTGACCTTCCCCTACCATTACCAATTTTTAATAAAATTGGTTTAGCAGTAGACCCCGGTCAAACCTTAGCGCTAGTAGGAGGAGATATCCAATTCAACGGGGGAATTGCTACCGCCAGTACCGGACAAATCCTTCTGGGAAGTATCAAAAGTCCCGGTTTAGTGCAATTTGAACCAACCGCATTAGGTCTGAATTTAAACTATGGTAATATTCAGAACTTCGGCAATATTGAAATGAACGGTGCGTCGCTCAATACCAGCGGATTAGGAGGAGGGAAAGTTGACATCAGGGGTTCAAATGTCACTCTTAACGGTTCAGGAATTTATGGACTGACACTAGGAAATATGGAGGGCAGAGGCATTGACATCAATGCCCAAAACTTACGATTAGAGGGGGGGGCGCAAATTTTCACCACGACCCTGGGAGAGGGGAAAGGGAGCGATATCAACATCCGCGCTACTGACTCAGTAGAAATGATCGGGTTGGGAATTGAGGGCTATCAGCAGCTTACAGAAAATTTTCAGACATCTGGAACAGGCAACCCCTTTATTTCGCAAATCGTTCTGTTCACTAGCGCTATTGGCAGTGGAGCAGCCGGAGATATTAACATTGAAGCCGGACGGCTGTTGATGAGCAATGGGGTAGTGGCCGGTGCCCCCACCTTTGGTGCTGGGAATGGCGGAAATTTGACTGTCCGCGCCAACACCATCGATCTCGTCAGTTCAACACTCTATAACGGAACAACGAACCAAAGCACTGGTCAAGGCGGAAACATCACTGTTGAAGCCCAACGGTTAATACTGCGCGATGGCGGTGCGTTTGCCAGCTTCAGCCTTAGTGATGGAGCATCGGGAAATATCGCGATTAAAGCGAGTGAATCTGTGGAATTATCGGGTAGTCTTCCTGGAGGTCTAGGGCAAACTCGGCTCGGCACTAATACTTTTGAGGGGAATGGAAAAGGTGGGGATATTAGCATCGACACTAAGCGGCTGAGTGTTTCTAATGGAGCCACAATTAGTTTAACGACGGGTGCGATTTTTGGCCAACTCGTGTTTTCTACAAGTGGGGGGACGGGAGGAAATTTAACTGTGAGAGCCTCCGAGTCTATAGAAGTGAGCGGCGAGTCAAGATTTTTGGGGAATGCGGGCTATGTAGCAAGTTCTTTTGTTACTCAAACTGCAAGTTCTGGTAGAGGTGGAGATATCCGCCTCTCAACACCTAAACTAACTGTGCAGAATGGCGGCGTTATTTCTGCGGCTTCTTTGGGTATAGCAGATGCAGGAGATATTACAATTAATGCCGATCGCTTACAAGTGCAAGGTATTGGGAGTAACAGTCGGTTGAGAAGTGGAATTGAGGCCTCGGCTGGTAGGGCGTTTAATGCTGTCAATTCCACTGCTAGCGGAAATGCAGGCTCGTTGAATTTGAATGCTAATCAATTGATTCTTCGGGATAGTGCAGTGGTTAATGTTCAATCTTCAGGAACAGGTAGGGCTGGGAATATTAACGTTGTAGCTAACTCAATTTCCCTGGATAATAAAAGCGTAATTGATGGCACGACTGTCTCAGGTACAGGGGCAAATATTAACCTTCAAGCGCAAGACATTCAGTTGCGGCGCGGCAGTAGAATCACCACAGATGCAGGTATTTCTGAGGGCGGTAATATCAAAATCAATAGCGAACTTTTGGTAGCTTTACCGCGAGAGAACAGTGATATTACAGCTAATGCTCGCACAGCTAGGGGCGGACAAGTTACGGTCAATGTACCAACTCTCTTTGGCTTTACAAGCCTTAACCGCGAACAAGCCAGGAGTAGTTTAGGACTGAGTGATGCTGAATTTGCAGCGTTGCAAGTAAGTCCGACTTCTCTAATTCCTACCAGCGATATTGCGGCGATTTCCCAAAGTAGCGGCCCGGCTTTGCAAGGAGCAGTAACGTTTAGCACTACTGGGGTAAATCCCGCTCAAGGGTTAGTAGAATTAGAGCAAAATGTAGTCGATCCCAGCACCTTAATTGCTGCTAATCCCTGCATAGAAGGGGGAGGAAACGAGTTTACTGTGACTGGGAAAGGAGGAGTGCCACCGAGTCCTAATGATGCCCTCAGCAGCGCAGCAGCGCCGTTTCCTTGGGTGGAATCAGCTTTAGGTGAAAGCCAGCAAGTAGAAAGCGAAAGAGCATCCATAGAAATTGGGCCAACAGAAATTATGCCCGCTCAAGGTTGGGTAATGGACGATCGAGGACAAGTAAGGCTGGTAGCGTATAATTCAGGTGGTGCTGCTTCTACTCGCAGTCCGAAATCGACGGGTGTTTGCGTACCTCGATAGGCACTCTTTAGGTTTTAGCTAACCCTTCGCTATTTTCCTAATATTAAATTAACCAGACTTCAAAGATGCTCCGCCAATATTCCGCCCTATTTTGTGCATTATTAGTGCTGTGTCCTTTCCCCGCCGTCGCCCAAATCATCCCAGATAGCAGCTTGGGTGCAGAAAGTTCGCGGACAGTTCCCGACAGGATTAATAATTTACCATCGGACAGAATAGAAGGCGGTGCAACTCGCGGAGTAAATTTATTTCACAGTTTACGAGAATTTAACGTAGGTGAAGACCGAGGAGCATATTTTGCTAATCCTAACGGGATTGCGAATATTTTCACCCGCGTTACGGGTGGCAATCCTTCTAATATTTTAGGTGTGCTGGGAGTACAAGGGAATGCTAACTTGTTCTTACTTAATCCCAAAGGAATTGTCTTCGGTTCCAATGCGAGGTTAGATTTGCGCGGTTCATTTTTAGCAAGTTCTGCTGATAGCGTAGTTTTCGAGAATGGCTATCAATTTAGCAGCAGTAATCCCCAATCCTTACCGCTGTTAAATGTCAATATACCGCTCGGTTTAAACTTTCGAGAAAATCCGGGAAAAATCATTAATAATTCAGCAGCACCAGCCTTGAATTTACCAAAATTACCCCCAGCAATCCCGCAGATTTTCAATAACACGGGCTTAGGAGTTGGGCCCGGACAAACTCTCGCCCTAGTGGGGGGAGATATTGAATTAAATCAGGGAAAACTCACTGCATCAACCGGACAAATTTTGCTCGGTAGCGTCGCTAGTCCCGGAATGGTTGGATTGGGGGCAACGCCATTTGGATTAAGTTTAAACTATGACAAGATTTCCAACTTTGGTAATATTGAAATAACCAACGGCTCACTAATCAATACCAGTGGAATCGGTGGCGGTAAAGTCGATATTCGAGGTGGAAATGTTAACCTCAACGGCGGGCGAATTTATGCACTAACTTTGGGAAATATCGATGGTAGGGGTATCGATATTAACGCTCAAAATTTTCTAGCCCAAGGTGGAGCGCAAATCTCCACACTGACAGCCGGAAGTGGCGCCGGAGGCGCTGTCAATATCCGGGCTACCGACTCAGTAGAACTGATCGGGATTGGATTTGAGAGCTTTCAAAACTTTGTCAAAAATTATACAGCCTCTGGAGGAATCAACCCCTTTGACCCACAAATTCTGCTGGAAACTAGCACTGCTGGCATGGGTGATGCGGGAGACATCTTAATCGATACAGGACAACTGCTGATCGACAATGGAACCGTATCGGGTAGCGCTACGTTAGGTGCTGGCAACGCCGGAAATATGACCATCCGTGCCAGGGTTTTCGATCTGGTCGGTTCAGGGATCAATAGCGGCACACTCGCGGGGAGTACGGGTAGGGGAGGAAATATCACCTTTGAGGGAGAACGTTTTATCGTACGCGATGGCAGTGCGCTCATCAGCACCACTCGCAGTGAAGCACCATCGGGGAATATCAACATTAAAGCGAATGAATCAGTAGAAGTGCTGCGGACTCCGGCTCGAAGTCCCGTAGCAACCTTGATTGGTGCAACCGCAATCAGCATTAATGGGAAAGCCGGAGACATTAATATCGACACCAAGCGGTTGAGGATCTCTGAAGGGGGCGGAATTAGTTTATCTAGCGGATCGGTTGTGGGCAACCAAGCCTTGAATACAACTGGGGGGCCAGGAGGTAATTTAACAATTAAAGCTACTGAGTCAGTCAGAGTAGAGGGTATTTCTGGAGTTTTGGCGAATGGGAGCCGGAATCCTAGTTTCATCTCCGCTGATACCAATTCTGCTGCTCGGGGAGGGAGTATGAACATTTCTACACCTTTAGTAATTCTGCGGGATGGAGGACTTATTTCTACTGCATCTTTAGGCAAAGGAGAAGCAGGAAGCCTCACGATCGATGCGGGGCGCGTAGAAGTTATTGGTAATGGGGGTCAAGGTGAATTTAACAGTCAAATTCAGACTTCCGTGGGCATTGTCTCTCGTGTTAGAAATCTCAATGCTACGGCTAACGGAGGTTCCTTGAATCTGAATGTCGGGCAATTGATTCTTCGCAATGGGGGAACTCTAAATCTGCAAGCATTGGGTTCGGCACGGGCTGGTAACATTAACGTCAAAGCAGATGCAATTTCCCTTGACAACCAAAGCAGCATTGACGGTAGAACGGCATCCGGTGCCGGAGCAAATATTAACCTCGAAGCACGGGATATCCAGTTGCGCCGAGGGAGCAGAATTACAACTGATGCCAGTATTTCTGATGGTGGCAATATCAACATTAAAAGCGATATTCTGGTTGCTCTCCCCAACGAAAATAGCGACATCACAGCTAATGCGCGATCGGCTCAAGGTGGTCTGGTTAATATTAATGTCCCCAATGTTTTTGGGTTTACATCAGTGACTCGCGAACAGGTTCGAGCGAGTTTGGGATTAACAGATGCTCAATTTGCAGCGTTGCAAGTAAGTCCGACTTCTTTAGTTCCTACCAGCGATATTGCGGCGATTTCCCAAAGTAGCGGCCCGGCTTTGCAAGGTAGTGTTACATTTAGTTCTTCTGGGGTGAATCCTGCTCAAGGTTTAGTGGAACTGCCGCAAAATGTTGTCGATCCGGCTGCGTTAATTGCTGCAAATCCCTGCACACAAGAGGCCGGGAGCGCATTTACCGTCACTGGGAAAGGAGGAGTGCCACTCAGTCCTAATGAAGCCCTCAGCAGCCCTCTATCGCCGTTGCCTTGGGTGGAATCAGCTTTAGGTGGAAGTCAGCAAATAGAAGGCTTCATACCATCCCTCGAAATTCGACCAACAGAAATTATTCCCGCTCAAGGTTGGGTAATGGACGATCGAGGAGAAGTAACGCTGTTAGCGTATAATTCACGTGGTGGTGCATCTCTTCGCAGTCCGAAACCGACGGGTGTTTGCGTACCTCAATAGGTACTGTTCAGGTTTTAGCTAACCCGTCGCTATTTTCCTCATACTAAATTAACAGGAATTAAAAGATGCAGCGCCAATCTTGCGCCCTATTTTTTGCATTCTTAGTGCTGTGTCCTTTCCCCGCGATCGCCCAAATCATCCCCGATAATTCCCTGGGCGCGGAAAGTTCGCGCACAGTTCCCGATACTATCAACAACTTACCCTCTGATAGAATCACTGGCGGTGCAACTCGCGGTGTTAACCTCTTTCACAGCTTGCGCGAATTTAACATCCGTCAAGGGCGGGGAGCTTATTTTGACAATCCCAGCGGAATCACCAACATATTCACCCGCGTTACGGGCCCAAACTCCTCAAATATTTTAGGAACTTTGGGAGTTTTGGGAAACGGCAATTTATTCTTAATTAACCCGAAAGGAATTGTCTTCGATTCCAATGCGAGGTTAGATTTGCGCGGTTCATTTTTAGCAAGTTCTGCTGATAGCGTAGTTTTCGAGAATGGCGCTAAATTCAGCAGCAGCAATCCCCAATCAATCCCGCTTTTAAATGTCAATATACCTATCGGTTTAAACTTTAGAGAAAATCCGGGAAAAATTATTAATAATTCAGCAGCACCAGCCTTGACTTTACCACAATTACCCCCAGCAATCCCGCAGATTTTCAATAACATGGGCTTAGGAGTTGGGCCCGGACAAACTCTTGCCCTAGTGGGCGGAGAGCTTGAATTAAATCAGGGAACACTCACTGCATCAACCGGACAAATTTTGCTCGGTAGCATCGCTAGTCCGGGGATGGTTGGATTGGGTGCAACGCCATTTGGATTAAGTTTAAACTATGACAAGATTTCCAACTTTGGTAATATTGAAATAACCAAAGGCTCACTAATCAATACCAGTGGACTAGGTGGCGGTCAAGTCGATATTCGAGGTGGAAATGTTAACCTCAACGGTGGGCGAATTTATGCACTAACTTTGGGAAATATCGATGGTAGGGGTATCGATATTAACGCTCAAAATTTTCTAGCCCAAGGTGGAGCGCAAATCTCAACGCTGACAGCAGGAAGTGGTGCCGGAGGCGCGATCGACATCCGCGCTACCGACTCCGTAGAAACGATCGGCCTTGGATTAGAGACCTATAGAGTGTTTGGTGGTAGGTATGTGGTATCTGGCTCATTCAAGCCTTTTGACCCACAAATTGTTCTGATCTCTGGCACTGCTGGCATGGGAAATGCCGGAAACATCACGATCGACACGGGAAAACTGCTGATAGAAAACGGAACCGCATTGACTAGCACCACGTTAGGTGCTGGCAACGCCGGAAATATTAGCATCCGTGCCGGGATTTTCGATCTGGTCGCTTCTGGAATCAACAGCGGCACACTTTTGGGGAGTACGGGTAGGGGAGGAAATATCACCTTTGAGGGAGAACGTTTAACAGTGCGCGATAATTCTGCTTTTATTAGCGTTACCCGCGCTCGAGGATCGTCGGGGAATATCAACATTAAAGCGACTGAATCAGTAGAAGTGCTGCGTACTCCCGCTGGAAGTCCCGTAGCAAACTTAATCGGCTCAACTGCGAATGGTTTGAATGGGGAAGCTGGGGACATTAATATCGACACGAAGCGGTTGATTATCTCTGAAGGAGGCGGAATTGGTTTATCTAGCGGATCGGTTGTGGGCAACCAACCGTTGAATACAACGGGCGGGCGCGGAGGTACTTTGACAGTCAGGGCCAGTGAGTCAGTAACAATAGAGGGTATTTCTGAAGTTTTGGCGAACGGGAGTCGGAATCCTAGTTTCATCTCCGCTGATGCCAACGCAGCTAATCGGGGAGGGAGTATAAATATTTCTACACCCCTACTGACTCTTCGGGGTGGGGGAGTTATTTCTACTGCATCTTTAGGCAAAGGAGATGCCGGAAGCATTACGATCGATGCGGGGCGCGTAGAGGTTATCGGTAATGGGGGTCAAGGTGAATTTAACAGTCAAATTCAAACTTCCGTTGGGATTGCCTCTGGCGTTAGAAATCCCAATGCTACGGCTAACGGAGGTTCCTTGAATCTGAATGTCGGGCAATTGATTCTTCGCAATGGGGGAACTCTAAATCTGCAAGCATTGGGTTCAGCACGGGCTGGTAACATTAACGTCAAAGCAGATGCAATTTCCCTTGACAACCAAAGCAGCATTGACGGTAGAACGGCATCCGGCCCCGGAGCAAATATTAACCTTGAAACACGAGATATTCAGTTGCGCCGAGGTAGCAGAATTACAACTGATGCCAGTATTTCTGATGGTGGCAATATCAACATTAAAAGCGATATTCTGGTCGCCCTCCCGCAAGAAAACAGCGACATCACAGCCAATGCGCGATCGGCTCAAGGTGGTCGCGTTAATATTAATGTCCCCAATGTTTTTGGGTTTACATCAGTGACTCGCGAACAGGTGCGAGCGAGTTTGGGATTAACAGATGCTGAATTTGCAGCGTTGCAAGTAAGTCCGACTTCTTTAGTTCCTACCAGCGATATTGCGGCTATTTCCCAAAGTAGCGGCCCGGCTTTGCAAGGTAGTGTTACATTTAGTTCTTCAGGGGTGAATCCCGCTCAAGGTTTAGTGGAACTGCCACAAAATGTGGTGAATCCGGCTGCGTTAATTGCTGCAAATCCCTGCATCCAAGGGGCCGAAAGCGAGTTTACAGCTACTGGGAAAGGAGGAGTGCCACCAAGTCCTAATGAAGCCCTCAGCAGCGGTGCATCGCCGTTTCCTTGGGTGGAAGAGGCAGGAAGAAATGCAACGAGCAATGTAGAGGATTTAACCGATGTAACCGATAGAGGGAAGAAGGACGAAGGGGAAATCCCCGATCGGGAAGTTGTTCCGGCGCAAGGTTGGCTGATGAATGCGAAAGGAGAAGTTACGCTTGTTGGATACAATGCGGGTAATGCTGCTGACGATCGCAATCCTCGACCGATTTCTGTTTGTGTACCCCGTTAAAATTAGTTTTTTTAACCGCAGATGTAGGCGGATTAACGGGGATTAACGAAGATAAAGGATAAGATGTATTTGGGTTAATTAGTATGTGTGTCTGCGGTTGTAATTTTATTTTCTAAATATGAAGTTTACCCGATCGCTCCGGCAAGTAATTCTGTTATTTGTGATTTCCTGTCTGCTAGCAGTTGCGATTCCTCCCGGAGTTGCTCAGGTTAATCCACCACAAGCGGTGCAGCTTGTCCGACAAGCTCGAACTCTGTACCGAGAGGAACGTTTTTCGGAAGCTGTACCGCTGTTGCAGCAAGCGGCGACCCAGTTTGAGGCAAAAGGCGAAAATCTCGATCGCGCCACAGCTTTGAGCAATTTAGCTGCAACCTACGGCCAGTTGGCGCTTTGGGAAGAAGCAGAAAAAGCTGTAAATTCGAGTTTGTCGGCTGTGCGAACACAACCCAAAACTTCGGAACAGCAGCGGATTTTGGCTGAAACTCTCAACATTCAAGGACAGTTGCAACTCGAACGGGGGCAGACTCAAGGTGCGATCGATATTTGGACACAAGCTGCTAAAATTTTCGAGCAGATTGATAGTAAAAATCAACTTTTTCAAGTTCAAATTAATCAAAGTCGGGCTTGGGAAATTCTCGGACTTTACCCCAGAGCTTGCAAAATGCTGTTAGCTTCTTTCAAGCTGGAAAACCAAACTTGCGAAGTTTCGACGGCGGGTTTGGAAACTTTGAAAAATGGATCTATTTCTCTCGAACAAGTCCGGGCGATTCATGCTTTAGGGCGAGTGCTGCGGGTTTTGGGACAACTGGAACGTTCCGAGGATTTGCTGTCAGCGGGACTAGAAGCAGCCCAAAAATTAGGTGCCCGGCCAGAAGAGGCTGCAATTTATCTCAATTTGGGGAATACGGTACGGGCGAAAAGCAATAAACCGGGTTTGACACCCAAACAGCGGGCTGATTTTGAACGCTTGGCCCTTGAATATTATGCTCGATCGACCGAGGCGATGCCGGAGCGATCTCTTTTACAAATTCAGGCGAAGTTAAACCAATTGAGTTTGTTGGTCGATCGCAAAAATTGGTCTGAGGCGGAGGTTTTGTGGCGTTCTATCGAACCTCAATCCGCTCAATTTGGGTCGAACCGCGCCGGACTTTACGCTCAAATTAATCTAGCGCAAAGCTTGATGAAATTAGCTCAGTCGCCTGCGGAAACTTTGAGTTTAAGCGATATTGACAAAATGCTCGATCGCTCTGTCGAACCAGCAAAGAGTTTGGGCGACCAACGCATACAAGCTTATATTCTGGCAGCTAAAGGCAAACTATCGGAAATCCAAAATCAGTATCAGAAAGCGGAAAATCTTACAATTCAGGCTTTGAGTTTAGCACCGGCGTTTCAATCTCCCGATATTGCTTACCAATTGTTTTGGCAACTGGGACGGATTCGGAAAGGTCAGGGGAATACAGAAGGGGCGATCGATCAATATACTCAAGCTGTCAATATATTGTCTTCTCTGCGAGGCGATTTGGTGACAGTCAATCCCGAAGTGCAGTTTTCGTTTCGGGAAAGTGCCGAACCGGTTTATCGGGAATTAGTCGGGCTGCTTTTGCAAGAGGAATCTCCCAGTCAAGCTAAATTGAAACTGGCGCGCCAAACGGTGGAATCTTTGCAGTTGGCGGAATTGGACAACTTTTTTCGGGATGCTTGCGCTGATGCTAAACCAAAGTCGATCGAGGAAATCGATCCGACAGCGGCGGTGATTTATCCGATTATTTTGAGCGATCGTTTGGAGGTAATTTTGTCAATTCCCGGCAAACCCCTGCGCCGCTACACTACTGTGAAGTCTCAAGCCGAGTTGGAAACTGCCTTCAGACGAGCCAAAAATGTCATCAGGCCTGCTGCTTTCCCCCGCGACAGGAGGCAACCCGTCGAACAGGTTTATGACTGGTTAATCCGCCCTGCAGAGGCGGATTTGACTGCCGCCGGGATTAAAACCCTGGTATTTGTACTCGACGGTTACTTGCGCAATCTGCCGATGGCGGTGCTGCACGACGGTGAAAAGTTTTTGGTAGAAAAATACAGTATTGCTTTGGCGCCGGGATTGCAATTGCTGGCACCGAAACCCCTGAACAAAGTCAAGTTAAGAGTGCTCACCGCTGCCCTTTCGGAAGCGCGTCAAGGCTTCTCGGCTTTGCCGGGGGTGAAGGAGGAAGTTGAACAAATTGCAGCCGAGATGCCGGCGAGTTCGCTGCTGAATGAAGATTTTGTCAGCGGGCGGTTGCACGATCGAATTAAAGCGGTGTCTTACCCGATCGTCCATTTGGCAACTCACGGTCAGTTTAGCTCGAATGCGGCGGATACTTTTATTGTGACTTGGGATCAGAAAGTGAATGTTAAGGAGTTCGATCGACTGCTGCGAGCCCGCACTGGGGAGAAACAACAGCCGATCGAACTTTTGGTTTTGAGTGCTTGCGAAACTGCTTCGGGCGATAACCGCGCGGCTTTGGGTTTGGCCGGGGCCGCCATTCGATCGGGTGCCCGCAGCACCGCCGCCACCCTTTGGCAAGTCAACGACGAATCTACAGCTATCTTTATGACTGAGTTTTACCGGCAGCTTGCTTCTTCTAAAACCAGCAAAGCTGAAGCCCTCCGCAACGCTCAATTAACGCTGCTGAAAAACAAACAGTATCAGAATCCGTATTTCTGGGCACCTTTCGTGCTAGTGGGCAATTGGCAGTAATTTATTTGAAGGCAGAGGTAAAGAAGGCAGAAGGATTTAGGGCGTTGCTGAATACAGGTATGAATTCAAGATTTCCCAATTGCTATAAGCCCGCTTGAGGGTGAGTTTTGTAACTTCAAGGGAAAAGTTGATTCATACCGTGAATCAGCAACGCCTAATTCATTACCTCAAGTTTGGTGATGTCCCTGTACCCGCGCGCTTCATCCCTTAATTCAGCAACGCCTAAAAGATGTCATATCAATTCCGCTCTTCATCGGAATGATATAAACGGAGGACACGGCAGTGCCGTTTCCCTACCGCGATCGATTGTAGGGACTTAGGCCAAGCCGTGTCCTCTATATCATTCCGGTGCAGCCGGAATTGATATCAAATGGGTTCTATGAATGGGTACAGATTTTCTACTCAACAGTTGCATCCTTTGTTGAGTAAGAGTTTTAGGACTGTTAGTACATTTGTATGGGGGAAGTCGAGTTTATTAACAGGGGATACGGGCTGCAACTCTGATTAGATATAGTTTTTCGGCATTTTTGTCGCCCTCCGAGCTTAGTTAGGCAAGATTTGACAGCCAGGTGGCGTTTCCTTTGCCTGATTTAGCCTGATGATAATAATTTTGTGACGATCGCAACTACTACGTCTGGGTCAATAGGTTTGGCAATATGACGTTGAAAGCCTGCCGCGATCGCCTGCTGTCGATCCATCTCTCCAGCATAGGCTGTCAGGGCGATCGCTGGAATTTGTCCGCCTTGCTCGAGAGGCAGGCTGCGAATGTGACGCATCAGCATATAGCCATCCATTTCTGGCATCCCAATATCACTGACAACGATCTCTGGAACCGCTTGGGAAAATGCTTGCAGTGCTTTGGTTGCAGAGGCAACGCTGGTGACGGTCGCCCCCGCTTGTTCTAAAACAAACGCTACAAACTCGCGTGAGTCTGCCTCATCATCCACAACTAAGACATGAATGCCACTTAAATCTCCGGTTGAGTCCGATGGCTGCTCGATCGCTGGCAATTCACGAGAGCGAGCCGCAAGCGGAATGCGAACTGTAAAGATAGCTCCTTGTCCTTCACCCTGGCTCTCAACCGCGACTGTTCCCCCATGCAGCTCTACAATTTGCCGCACGATTGCCAGTCCTAATCCCAATCCACCAAACTTGCGGGTGGTGGCTCCATCTTCTTGCCGAAAATGCTCGAAGACATAGGGCACAAAATCAGAGCGAATCCCTTTGCCAGTATCGGTAACTTGAATTTGAGCGTGCGTTTCATCCAAAGTGAGGGTGATAGCGACTTGTCCCTGGTGAGGTGTAAATTTGACTGCGTTAGACAACAGATTCCAGACCACCTGCTGCAACCGCCCAGCATCGCCGATTACGATGCCAACACTCGGTAAAATCTTTGTATAAATTTGAATGGCTTTCGCTTCTGCAGCCAAGCAAACCGTTTCTAGGGCTTCAGAAATGACGGCACTGAGATCCACAGGCATCACGGTCAAACTGAGTTTGCCCCGCAAAATCCGGGAGATGTCGAGCAGATCGTCAATCAGTTGCACTTGGAGTCGGGCGTTACGCTCGATCGTCGTCAATGCCGTTGCGGTTTTTGCCGCATCCAGTTTTCCTTGCTGCAAAAGTTTTGACCAGCCAAGAATGGGATTGAGGGGCGATCGCAATTCATGGGACAGCACCGCCAAAAACTCATCTTTAATCTGGTTGGCGCGATCGGCAGCTTCTCGTGCAACTTGCTCTTGCGCCAGCAGTCGTTCCCGTTGAGTTTCAGCTTGCTTTTGCCTCGTGATGTCACGTGAAATTGCCACAAGTTGAGTCACCTCCCCAGCGGTATTCCGCACGGGCGTGATGATACTATCCCACCACTTCGGTGTGCCGTTGTGAATGGGAAGATAGCCTTGAAACTGGCCTGTCTTACCTGCTTTGGCAGCCGCGATCGCTGTCTTGGCATTTTCATAATCTTCGCTTTTCCAGAAGTCAAGCCAGCAGGCGTTCAGAACGAGCGTCGGATCGTCGATTTCCAACAGGCGCAACCCGCCTGTGCTGATATAGACGATTTCGCTGTTGAGCGTCAAAACTTTAATGCAATCCTTGCTGCTCTCTAAAATGCGTTGCTTTAGCTCCTCACTGTCGCGCAAGGCTGCTTCGGCGCGGGCGCGTTCGACTGCCGCCCAAGTGCGATCGGCTACTTCTTCCGCCAAGGACACCTCGTCCGGCGTCCAAGTTCGCGACCCGGATGCGTGAACTGCCAGCCCCGCTACGAACTCGCCCTCCTTGAGCAGGGGTATGCCGATGTAGGCACCGATCTGAATCGCGGCGTAAGCCGCTCGCTGATCTGGGGACAGCTTGGGATCGGCTTCCACATCGGACGCGGACACGGCGCGACCGCTGCGGTACGCCGCGAGCAGCTTGGGGCCGAACGAATCCACCGAGTAACCGCCAGCGAGTGGTTCGGCTCCATTGACGTAATCGCGCTCGACGACGTAATCAGCGCCGCGAACCTCAAAGTACGCTACCCTGTTCGCGCCGAGATATTCACCCAGCACGCGGCTGGCTGTAGCCTGAATCTCCACGGGATCGGCAAGCGGACGCAGCGCGTCGGCGAGAGAGACACGGAAAGCATTAAATTCAGCGTTTCGCCGCAACATTTCTTCTGCCCGTTTGCGATCGCTAATATCTTTGAAGACGATCGCCACTTTTCGCGCTTGAGCTTCACCCGTGCGACAGGCATACACCTCGAACCAACGGTTCAGTGCTTTAGCATAATTCTCAAACTGAAGCGGTTCGCCCGTTATCGCGATTCTGCCATAAATTTCAAACCAATGCTTCTCATGATCTGGGGCGAGTTCAAGCATCCGCTTGCCTACTGCCTGCACCAATCCTGATTGTTGTTCAAACGACGGATTGACTTCTAAAAAGCGGTAGTCAATCGCGCGATCGTCTTTATCAAACAGCATCTCGATGACGCAAAAGCCGTCGCCGATCGACTCAAACAGCGTCCGGTAGCGTTCTTCCGATTGACGCAGGGTTGCAGCAGTTTGAATCTGCTCGGTAACATTGTTGAAATAAACGGTGATACCGTTTGGGGCGGGGTAGGTGCGAACTTCGTACCAGCGATCGTGGTCGGGGTAAAACGCGGTCAATGATGCAGCCACACGATCGCGCATGGCGCTCAAGTAAATCCGTTCCAACTCATTGCCAATCAGTCCTGGATACTCTTCCCATAAATTTTTGCCAATCAAATTGCCTGGAGCGCGATCGAACAATACTCCGGCGGAGCGATTGACGTAGGTGAACCGCCAGTTTTCATCCAGGGCAAAGAACGCTTCAGCGATGCTCTCCAGAATATTCCGAGTCTGCTGCTCGCTTTGGCGCAAGGCTTGTTCTGCCCGTCTGCGCTCGGTGATGTCTCGCGTCACGCCTGCTACTGCTTCTACTGCGCCGTTTATCCCTAAAAGCGGTACAAAAATGTATTCATAGGCGCGTCTGCCGATTGCGCTAGTGTAGAGCGATTCATCCTTGAGCGGCTGGCGCGTGGCGATCACCTGTTGAATCTGTTGCTGATGTCGGGTCGCTAAATCGGTGGGATAATCCAGCTCAAAAAAGTTCTTTCCCAAAGCTTCATCCGAAGTTTTCTGCCAAAGATTGAGCAACGCCGGGCTGACATACGTGAACCGTCCCGCCAAATCAAAGGTGTAAATAAAATCGGGAATTGCAGCGACGATCGCGTCGAAATTCCGCAGTTGCTGTTCGAGTTCGGTGCGGCTCTCGTGTAATGCGGCTTCAGCACGGGCACGCTCGACGGCTGCCCACGTTTGCTCTGCTGTTTCCTCGACTCGTCTCACCTCGTCTTCCGTCCACGAGCGAGGGTTTGCCTGATGCACCGCCAGCAACGCGACGAATCGATCGTTCTTAATCAGCGGCACATCAATATGCGCGGCAATATCGATCGCTTGATAACTTGCCTTCTGGCTGGCTGTGTATTTAGGGTAGTTCGCCACATCGGGAACGATCGCTGTTCGCCCTGCTCGATGGTCGTCTGTCAGGTTGCGTCCGAAGTCTTCCAGATGGTACAGCCCACTCAATTCGGCAACGCCGTTCGTGTAGTTTTTATGAACGATGACCTCCTTGCCGCCGGGTAACACTTCAATATAAATGACGCGGCTTGCTCCTAGAGAATCGCCTAGAATGCGGGCAGCGATCGCCTGAATCTCATTGGCATCAGTCAGCGGGCGCAGCGCATTGGTGAGCCTGACTCGAAACGCATCGGCTTCTTGGGCAGTTTGATGCAAGGCATCTGTGGAGGGGCGCTCCTGTGGCAGATTAGATTCTAGCTGCGTCTTGTCTGGCTGTTGGGTTCGATCGAGTTCGGTCAACAGGATCTGCACAGCCGTTTTCAGGCTGTCCGACCAAGTTTCGACAGCACCCAGCGGTGTTTGCGACCAATCGTGCGATCGCATCAACATCGCCATCTCGCTGTCGCCTGCAAATAAGTTTTTAGGATCTGCCCCCTCTACTGGATCACTCACACACCCTACCTCTCTGAAAAATACTGAGCGAAAAGCTTTTTGCTACCTTCTCGAACGACGATTGAAGAGGATTGACCCAGTTCCGCAACCAGCGTCCGAATTTGCCTTAAT
The DNA here is from genome assembly GCF_013179805.1 of Microcoleus asticus IPMA8. Taxonomy (GTDB): domain Bacteria; phylum Cyanobacteriota; class Cyanobacteriia; order Cyanobacteriales; family Microcoleaceae; genus Microcoleus; species Microcoleus asticus. Next base: position 24,179 of record NZ_SRRZ01000072.1, read on the forward strand.
GCTAAAGGGGAGGGTTGAATCCGTTTATTTTCCCAACGATTAATCGTCTCGTAAGCAACACCCAGCGATTCTCCGAGTTGCACTTGGGTGAGTTGAGTTAGTTGCCGAAGTTCGCGAATAAGATGGCTAACCTCTGGTTGCACCAGTACAACACATTGTTTGGACACCGAACTTTTAGAAGATTTCATACAGTTTAAGTACATGGCATCTGTCATATCCAATATCCGCTAAAAAGTAAGCAGGCCGATCTCCCTGAAGAAGGAGTTCTTAAACCCCATCGACCGTCTTGTACTTACGGGATGTTTAGATTCACTGCTTGTATTGATTCAAGTGAAGTTCGCGGAACTCAAACAAATTTCCAGCCCAAACAGAGCATAGAACTAGCTTTATAGAACCCATTTTGGATCTTTTCTTAAAAAATCAGGCGGACAAACCAGCCGTCTCACATAACTCAATAGCCACAAGACGAGAAATCGTGGGGCGATAGCGGCCAAAGATTTGAAATCCCAATGCCACAAGGCTTACGGTTATAACAACAGATCTCAAATGGGTTCCATAACGGATAGAAGCCCGAGGGAAGAAGGGCATTCGGCACTTATGCCACCAATCCCTCGCCAAAAAACCGGGTTTCTTAGAAAAATAAGGGGTTTAGCAACGAGGTAGCAAGCCAGGAACCGGGTTTCTCGGCCCTGGGTGTAAGTTTTGAAAAAATGCCGATCGCCAGTTCGTGTTCGTTTTTTGTTAAAGATTTGTAAACTGTTAGGAAGTGCTTTCTGCATCTAATATTTTTTCGAGGAGTCCCATGAAGCAACTTTTGATTGCTGAGCGCTTTTGCCTGGTTGCCCACGTCTTGTCAATGGCTTTTGGATTGGCAGGGTTGTTGCTGATTTTACCCCGTCCCGAATTGGTGATGAGTTTGCCACCAGCAGGGCAAACGCTATTCCAGTGGGGGATGGCTGGGGGTGGAGTAGTTTATATCATCTTTGGTGCAGCAGCAGTTGCTCTCTATGCCTTTCGGACGTTGGGTTGGGGTGCAACTCTGGCCTTTTTACTGCCTTCTGTGTTTTTGTCCTTGAGTAGCGAGTTGTTGGGAACGAGTACGGGTTTTCCTTTCGGCCACTACCATTATTTGAGCGGTTTGGGCTACAAAATTGCAGGGCTGGTTCCGTTTACGATTCCCCTCTCGTGGTTTTATCTGGGACTGGTTTCCTATGTAATTGCTCGCGCTGGAGTAGCGGGCGGTAAAGGTAAGCTCAACTGGGTGCGCCAAATAGGGGCGATCGCCCTCGGTGCTTTGCTGCTAACAGCTTGGGATTTTGTACTAGATCCGGCGATGAGCCAAACTTCTGTGCCTTTTTGGGAATTTGAGGAAATTGGCGCTTTCTTTGGGATGCCTTACCGCAATTTGGCTGGCTGGATGGGTACGGGGGCGCTATTTATGTCTGTAGCAGCTTTCTTGTGGAGAAAAACACCGATTAAATTAGAGCGATCGGAATTGGGTTTGCCCTTAATTGTTTATTTGGTAAACTTTGCTTTCGGAGCAATTATCACTGTAACTTCGTTGGATTCTCGGTTCTGGTTCCCGACATCGCTAGCGGTGCTTCTGGGCGTAGTTCCGGCGATCGCGTTAAGCTGGATCGCTAAACCCGCAGCAGGTTACGTAACAGAAACAATGCCGTCTTTGGATACATCTGTGCTCGCGGCTGAAATTCCACCTCAGCCCGTGGGCGTTTTGCGTAAGTGAGTTGCTAGCGAGCAACAGCGGCTGATTTAGCAAAAACTTACACTAATTTTTGAGCTAGTTGAAAAACCCGGTTTCTACAAGAAACCGGGTTTTTCAGCGGCGATTTTTTCCTTCCCAATTCCTGTAATATGTTTGAGGTCAAAATTTTATTAAATTTTTTAAATTGATATCAGTTACAAAAAAAATCAACTGTAAATAAGCTCCCCACCCCTATCCAGTAAGTCATTCCCAATTCTTCAATTCTTCAATAGTATGGTTTTGTCGATCGCCCCTCACCTGTTCCCCGAAGTGCTGACAAGTATCATCCCTGTCGCACTCCTGCTGCTGCAATTGCCCGCCGCCGCCCTTCTGATGTCGCGTCTGATTAAAGGCCCATCGCGCATCCCGCCCCTGGAACCGGATTCGCCGACGCTGGATTTGTTGGGTGCTTGTACTGCGGTAGTACCGACTTTGAACGAAGCCGATCGAATTTCGCCTTGTTTGGAAGGATTAACCAGCCAAAGTTACGAACTCCGAGAAGCGATCGTGGTTGACAGCTATTCGGTAGACGGAACCGGAGATTTAGTCAAAGCAGCAGCACAAAAAGATCCCCGGTTTCGCTTGATTAACGACGATCCGCTGCCGGCCGGTTGGGTAGGGCGTCCGTGGGCGCTGAATGCGGGTTTTTTGGCAAGTTCCGAGAAGTGCGAGTGGATTTTGGGCATCGATGCAGATACTGTGCCGCATCCGGGTTTGATTGCGAGTTTGCTGAAGACGGCGGCGGCTGGAAATTACGATTTGATTTCGCTATCGCCACAGTTTATCCTCAAGTATCCGGGCGAGTTGTGGCTGCAACCTGCTTTGTTAATGACTTTGGTTTATCGGTTCGGGCCGACGGGGACTGGCGGGGATGTGCCGGAACGGGTGATGGCGAACGGTCAGTGTTTTCTCTGCAAGCGCGAGGTTTTGGTGGCATTGGGGGGCTATGAGGTCGCGAGGGGTTCGTTTTGCGATGATGTGACTCTGGCTCGCTATGCGGCTGCTAAGGGCTTTAAGGTGGGCTTTTTGGACGGGGCTAAGGTGTTGAAGGTGCGGATGTATGAGGGGGCGATCGAGACTTGGAATGAATGGGGTCGATCGCTCGATTTGAAAGATGCTGCTTCGGGCGGTCAAATTTGGGGCGATTTGTGGCTGTTGCTGGCGGTTCAAGGTTTGCCGGTGCCGATTGTGCTGTGCTATTTGCTGTTTGGTTCGCTGCCGCCGGTTGGTGTATTTGGGCACTTTTGGCTGTTGGGATTGAATGTATTTTTGGTTGCGGTGCGATCGGCTTTGTGTTTTGCGATCGCACCTTCCTACGATACAACTCAGGCATCGGGTAAATGGCTGTTTTGGCTGTCACCTTTGGCCGATCCGCTGGCGTTTTTGCGAATTCTCATTTCTGCTTTAAATCAGCCTACTCAGTGGCGCGGCAGAAAGTATAATTAGGCTAGAGCAACCGGACATAATATAAGGACACAACAATGTTGTGTCCCTACAAAATTTTGACAAATACAGCGGTTCTCTGTGCTTGCCTTACTGGTAGTAAAGAAAGCTACAAGCTAATCGAATGCTGCTTGAATAAATCAAGTTAAACTAAGGGCAATTATCCGCTCCATTACTAACATACACACACCATTGCCCTTTATATTTATTGGCTCCCAGCCACATATTCCAAATTTTTTTCTGCTTTTTACCAGGTATAGAAACTTCAGTCCATGCCAGCTTCCAGCTTGGACTTGCACCACTGCTGTCAGTTCTAAGTCTTATATTCTCAACACCAGCAATTGCGTCAGAAAAAGTTACACTGTAAGAGTCTTCAGCACATTTTTTTCTGTCATTACCAGGATTGTCTAATGTAACCCAGTTTGTATTTCCACCGCCTTGTTTAGCTAATTGTGCTTGTATGTTGGAATTTGTTCCAGCCCAGTTTTCACACGCTGTTTTTAATATTATGCGTGCTGATTTTGAATTGTTATCAAAATTTGTTGGGTTTTGTGCATAAATTTCCTTAGATTCTACTGAAGACATTATTTGTTCATTATTGCTCGGACTTTGATTAACAGCTAACTGAGGAAAAGACTCTGCTAAAGAAATTTGTGGATGAGTCAGAAAAGTTAGTATAGCTAAAAGCAACATGATTATTCTCGTGAGTTTCATGAAATTACTCCTAAAGTATTGTTTGTTTTCCACAAATTATTGAAAGGTTTACTTCTGTTTTATACAAAACTATTTCAACCCACCTTCCGCACCCTGAAGTGTCACACAATTGACTGACTTGTTACCGAATTTCGACTGACTTGCTTTAAGATAGTCTGCTTAGCTTTTGTGAAAGAGGAAAGAGAGGGATCGCTAATCTGATTCAATCAAGCTGTGTTCAAACCAATATACGTTCCCTCATTTCAGACAGCAGAATCTAGGAGAAGATGAAATCGTTCTCAACCAGCGGTGCTGGATCGAAGGTAGACTCAATCAAAATAGTACCGCCGTCGAACTCAATTTTCCCACCGTTTTTCTGATATTCGATCATACCTAGCAACTGATTGTCTGCAGAGAAGAGTTGGCCGGATTCTGGTATGTTGAGAATTATACCGCCATTAAATTCCGTCACAAATGGAGCATCTAGTGAGGTAAGCACCCCATCTGCCCCTAGAATATTCCCGCCCGCGTAAAAATCGAGGAGCTCGAAATTATTCAGGGCTAAATCCTGATCTGGATTTTTCGGATCGAAATTCCTATTAAGTACAATATCGAAACCCAACTCAATTTTGTCCAATTCAGGCTGGAAGCCTCGGATAGTATCGTTCCCGAAACTGCCGTTGAACTCGTCTCCGGTAAACTTGAAAATATCGCTTTTACCATCAAAGCCAGCACCTTCATTAATACCTCCTACGAGCAAATCGTTGTCTGCACCACCGATGAGGGTATCCTTATCCTCGCCGCCCACGAGTATATCTTGACCACGACTGCCGATCAGTAAATCCTTGCCAGTGAAGCCGTCAAGCTCATTACTTTCAAAAGAGCCAAACTGTTCGTTCTCAGTGCTAGCGTAAAGCGTGTCGTTGCCAGTATCGCCAAAGAGTGTGTCGTTATCCTCACCGCCCTTCAATAAATCGTTGCCCCAATCGCCGTCAAGAAGGTCTACCCCGTTACCTCCCTCAATGGTGTCATTGTTCTCTCCACCTATGAGGGTATCGTCATCGAAGCCACCTTGGAGGTTGTCTGTACCCCCTCCCCCATTTAGCCAATCATTATCGTTCCCCCCATCCAGACTATCGTTACCAGATCCGCCGTTGATGATGTCATAACCAAAATCACCTGAGAGAATGTCGTTACCAGAAACACCGTTAATGTTATCGTCGCCTCGATCGCCAAATACTGTATCGTCCCCGCTCTCACCAGAGAGATTATCGTCATCATCGCCGCCCCACAACAAATCATTGCCAATTCCGCCTCTGATGCGATCGCTGCCAGAGTCGCCAATTAGGGTGTCAAAACCCAATTCACCAAGGATGGTGTCGTTGCCAATGCCGCCCCGAATTAGATCGTCGTTTGGAGTATGAGTAAAGAACGGACGGAAGGGTTGGTCGAAGGCAGAGAACAAGGGATTCACCGTTTCGTCGAACTCAGATGCCGACGGGGTATTCGGCCTAGTAATGACATCCTCACCACCAGTAAAAACACTGCCCTCCGAATCGCCGAGAAGATCGTCGTTTGGAGTATGAGTAAAGAACGGACGGAAGGGTTGGTCGAAGGCAGAGAACAAGGGATTCACCGTTTCGTCGAACTCAGATGCCGACGGGGTATTCG
>NZ_SRRZ01000072.1:29757-36138 GCF_013179805.1 Microcoleus asticus IPMA8
GTATGAGTAAAGAACGGACGGAAGGGTTGGTCGAAGGCAGAGAACAAGGGATTCACCGTTTCGTCGAACTCAGATGCCGACGGGGTATTCGAGCTAATAATGATATCGTCACCGCCACTAAAAACATTGCCCTGCGAATCGCCCAGAAGTCTGTCATCGCCCCGATCGCCATCAATCGTGTCTGCGCCGAAACCTCCAAATATCTCGTCATTGCCGCCCTTACCACCTAGCTTGTCATCACCGCCTAATCCTCGGATGCGATCGGCTTGTTCTGTTCCCGGAAGGTTATTGTTGCTGTTGTTGCCGTTGATGGTTGCCATAGTTATTTCTTCCTTCTTTTCCTGATGTTGTTCAAGCGAGCGCGACTCGCTGCTTCCTAGCTTGTTAGCTAAGTGTTTTTACTCGGATCGAGAACCCGCATCGGACTTCTCATCTCTACTAAATTCATCAAAACTTGCCGTTGACCGAGATCGAGACCGAGAATGTACTGACTTATTACCGATTTTTGAGTAACCTACTAAAATCTGTATAACTTTGGAGGGAATAGGGTATGTCACGATCGCTCAAAGTTCGCAGCGACTGCATTAAGCAAGCCAAATTAGCCCTCAAGCGCAATGGCTTTCCCAGCCAAAGAGCGTTTGCTGAAGAATTAGGACTTGCTTTATCCACTCTCAGCAGGTTTCTCACGGGAAAAACCGTTGATTATGCGACTTTTGTGGAAATTTGTGGAAAATTGGCGATCGATTGGCGATCGATCTCTGACTTGGGCGATCGGGTTCTATCCCAGTCTGTAGACGTGAAATCCTCCCTCTTCATTGCCAACAGACACCTAGATTGGGGCGAAGCACCCGATGTCTCGGTTTTCTACGATCGTAATGACGAATTGACAACTCTAGAACAATGGATTGTGCAGGATAATTGCCGTTTGGTAGTGTTGCTGGGGATGGGAGGGATTGGTAAAACAGCTTTGGCTGCCAAGCTAGCCCAACAACTACAATCAGGATTTGAGTTTGTTATTTGGCGAAGTCTCCGCAATGCCCCTCCCGTAGAAGAGATACTGGCTGAACTGATTCAATTTCTCTCCAACCAAGACCCCCTCTTAGTAAGGGGGGGCGAAGGGGGGGTCTTGCCAACAAACAAAGACGGCAGAATTTTGCGGTTGATCAATTATTTACGCTCCTCGCGCTGTCTGGTAGTTTTGGATAATGCTGAATCAGTTTTGCAAGCAGGCAATTCCCTGCGGCATAGCTTTGCTTCACGCACGGGACGCTATCGAGAAGGATATGAAGGTTATGGTGAGTTACTCAAATGTGTTGGGGAAACAAATCACCACAGCACCTTGATATTAACCAGTCGCGAGAAACCACAAGGATTAGCCGCCTTAGAGGGCGAAACACTACCGGTTCGCTGCTTACAAGTGACAGGTTTACCCGAAGTTCAAGGACTAAAAATTTTCTCTGCGAAGGGGTCTTTTACTGGGTCAGAAGATGAATGGACAAGCGTGATTTCACGCTATGGCGGGAATCCCTTAGCTTTAAAGATAGTAGCTTCAGGGGTAACAGATTTTTTTGATAGCAGTATTTCTCGCTTTTTAGAATTTTTAAAGCAAGGTTCGTTTATTTTTGATGATATCCGCGATTTGTTAGAGCGGCAGTTTCAGCGACTGAGCGATATAGAACAAGAGATTATGTACTGGTTAGCCATCAATCGCGAACCAGTGTTGTTAGAGGAATTGCAAGAGGATTTTGTCTCTCCCGTATCAGCCAGCGAACTCCTACAGGCACTAGACTCATTGCAACGTCGGTCATTGATTGAAAAAAACAACGCTCGATTTACCCAACAACCTGTAGTCATGGAGTACGTGATTACTCGATTAATTGAGCAGATTTGTGAAGAGATTATTGGGTTAAAGGTTGAATGTTTAAAGGTTGAAATTTCTAATAAACTTGCTAACTTACAACCCGATTACCTTCAACTCTTTAGGAGTCACGCTCTAGTTAAAGCGCAAGCCAAAGAATATGTGATAGAGACTCAAATTCGCCTCATTCTTCAACCAGTGATTGATGGATTAATTACGAGTCTTAGCGACTCAAAAACTCTAGAAAATTGTCTAGCTCAAATTCTTGATATGCTACGAGGGAAACCGCCCCTAAAGACCGGATATGTAAGTGGAAATATTATCAATCTACTTCGCCAATTACAGGTATATCTAAGCGGTTATGACTTTTCAAGTCTAACAGTTTGGCAAGCCAACCTCCAGGGGATAAACTTGCACAATGTCAATTTCGCCAATTCGGATCTGCGTCAATCGGTTTTTTCTGACATATTGGGTGGTGTTATGTCACTAGCACTGACACCAGATGGCAAATGTGCCGCGACGGCAGATCTCGATAGTGACATTCACCTGTGGGACGTGGGAAAGCGGAAACAACTTTTGACCTTTCATGGGCACATCAACTGGGTAATGTCAGTTTGCTTCAGTCCGGATGGTCAAACCCTAGCGAGTGGTAGTTATGACAAAACGGTGAAGCTTTGGGATATTCGTACTGGCATCTGTCTAAGAACTTACACCGGACATAGTAAGGGGGTCTACTCAGTCGCCTTCAGTCCGGATGGTCAAACAGTAGTCAGCAGTAGTGGCGATCGCACAGTAAAGTTTTGGCATATTCATAACGGTAAGTGCTTCAAAAGTTGTACCGGACATACGAATGAAGTCTATGCAGTCGCCTTTAGTCCAGATGGTGAAACTGTTGCCAGTGGCAGTACCGACAACACAGTCAAGCTTTGGGATGTTCGCAAAGGCAGGTGCTTTAAGACTTTGTACGGACATACGAATTGGGTCTATGCAGTCGCCTTCAGTCCGGATGGTCAAACCCTAGCTAGTGGCAGTGCTGACTGCACAGTCAGGCTTTGGGATATCCGTGATGGTAAGTGCGTTAAAATTTGCACGGGACATAGCAGTGTAGTTGCATCAGTCGCCTTTAGTCCGGATGGTCAAACCGTAGTGAGTTGTAGTGCTGACAAAACGGTGAAGTTGTGGGATGTTAGCATGGGTAGCTGTGTCAGAACGTTTATCGGACATAGCGATCGGGTAGAGTGCGTTACCTTCAGTCAAGATGGTCAAATAGCAGTGAGCGGTGGCTTTGACCATACAATTCGGTTTTGGGATTGTCAAACAGGCAAATGTTTCAAAACTTACACAGGATATAGCAGTTGGGTATCAGCAGTTCCTTTCAGTCCCTGCGGTAAGATCCTGGCTAGTGGTAATTTTGACTGTACACTGAGGCTGTGGGATGTCTATACTGGCAGTTGCGTGAGAACGTTCACGGGACATACTAAACCAGTCTGTGCAGTCGCCTTTAGTCCCGATGGTGAAACAATCGTTAGCGGGAGTGGTGACAAAACGCTGAAGCTATGGGATGTCAGTACCGGCAACTGCATCAAAACGTTCACTGGACATACTGATTGGGTTGTTTCAGTTGCCTTTAGTCCAGATAGCCAAACAGTGGTCAGTAGCAGTAGTGACTACACGATTAGGTTTTGGGATTGTAGAACAGGTCAATGTTTCCGAACTTGTACCGAACATAGCAATTGGGTATTTTCAGTCACTTTCAGTCCCTGTGGTAAAACCCTGGCGAGTGGCAGCTTTGACTGTTCGGTAAAACTCTGGGATGTCAATACGGGCAACTGCATCAAAACATTGACTGGACACACGAATGAAGTTTGTTCCGTCGGCTTTAGTCCCGACGGTCAAACCCTCGTCAGTGGGAGCGCCGATCAAACGGTGAAGTTGTGGGATGTCAATACTGGTAACTGCATCAAAACATTGACTGGGCATACCAATTGGGTATGGTCAGTTGCCTTTAGCCCAGACGGAAAAACCTTGGTTAGTAGTAGTTACGATCAAACGGTGAGGCTGTGGGATGTCAGCACTGGAGGATGTATCAGAACTCTCACCGCACATACCCGTGAAATCTACTCAGTCAGTTTTAGTCCGGATGGTCAAACTGTAGCAAGTGGCTGTGCTGATGAAACGGCAAGGCTGTGGGATGTCAATACGGGTGAGTGCCTAAAAATACTGAAACCACCCCGACTCTACGAAGGCATGAATATCACTGGGGTTACAGGTTTAACTGAAGCACAGAAAGCGACGCTTATAGCTCTCGGCGCGATCGCTCATGGGGAATGAATGGGGTCGATCACTCGATTTGAAAGATGCTGCTTCGGGCGGTCAAATTTGGGGCGATTTGTGGCTGTTGCTGGTGGTTCAAGGTTTGCCGGTGCCGATTGTGTTGTGCTATTTGTTGTTTGGTTCGCTGCCGGCGGTTGGTGTATTTGGGCACTTTTGGCTGTTGGGATTGAATGTATTTTTGGTTGCGGTGCGATCGGCTTTGTGTTTGGCGATCGCACCTTCCTACTATACAACTGGGGCATCGGGTAAATGGCTGTTTTGGCTGTCACCTTTAGCCGATCCGTTGGCGTTTTTGCGAATTCTCATTTCTGCTTTAAACGGAACTTACCTTGTGTCCGGGGTAAGTTCCGTCTGAAACCATTGCGAGGTGCGACTTGCCCGGAGCGTCCAAGTCTTTTACATGACTACAATCTTTGACAACCCTTATGTGGCGGGGTTTTTGCTTAAATTCATCATAGAACAATACTCTCGCCCTAAATATTAAGCCCACATTCCGCACCCTGAACTGTCACACTACGAATTTTCGGAGTTTGGCGAAATTGAACTTGCGATCGCCAGTCCAATTTTCCACTTGTGTGTATAAAAAATGACTATTTTGGTTCACAAAATCCCGCAAAAACCGATTGTGACAGTTGAGGGTGCGGAATGTGAGATTAAGAAAATATTAAATACATGACTACGGTTTGTCGGCAGTTAATTCGCTACAACCGAGACGGGACAAAGAATACAGCCCCCAGAACTACCCCCGCAGGGGGTAAGTTCCGTTCTAAGTATTTTTACAGGAATTCTCAAAAGTCGAAGCGATTTACCGTGGCGCGGCGACGGGTTTATGAGATTATTGATTTTAGGCAATTACGCTCAGTGATTCTATGAATAACGATCGCACAAGTTTCAATACAGTCTCCGAACACGAGATTTTTGGCGATCGCGATTTTCCATCTTGGTTAACCCAACAACAAATCAGCCTCGCTTGCACTACCTATCAAACCAGCAGGTTAATGTTAATCGGTGCTGTGCCAGAAGCGAACAGAATCTCGGCTTTTTGGCGAATATTCGATCGCGCAATGGGGCTTTTCTGCACGCCGGAACGCCTTTATTTAAGTTCAAAATATCAACTGTGGCAATTAGATAATGTCTTAGAATCGGGAAAATTATACCAAGGATACGATAAATTATATATACCAAGAATCGGCTATACTACAGGAGATATAGACATTCACGATATCGCAGTCGATAAAAATAATCAAACCATTTTTATTAGCACTTTGTTTAATTGTATCGCTACTTTGAGCGATCGCCACAGTTGCAAACCTCTCTGGAAACCTCCATTTATCTCACAATACATCAACGAAGACCGCTGTCATCTCAACGGTTTAGCAATGGTAGCTGGGGAGGCGAAATATGTCACGGCGTCGAGTCAGTCGGATGTGGTGGATGGCTGGCGCGATCGCAGAAAAAATGGCGGTATAGTTATTGATATCGAATCTAATGATATTATCGTTACGGGATTGTCAATGCCGCACTCACCGCGCTGGTATCAAGATAAATTGTGGTTGCTGAATTCGGGGAGAGGGGAATTAGGATATGTGGATTTAGACACAGGGAAATTTGAGGCGATTGCGTTTTGTCCCGGATATGTGCGAGGACTAGCATTTTGGCAAAATTGGGCAATTGTTGGACTCTCGAAACCTCGGGGAGGTGACAACACTTTTAGCGGTTTAGAATTGGATGAGTTGTTGCTGGCTAAGGATGCTGAGGCTCGCTGTGGTATGATGGCGATCGATTTGACTACTGGGGCGATCGTTCACTGGTTGCGGTTTGAAGGGATTGTCACCGAACTCTATGATGTGCAAGTGATTCCGACAGTGCAAAAGCCTATGGCTGTAGGTTTTCAGACTGAAGAAATTGCTCAGTTAATTACTTTGGAACTTTAACCGCAGATGGTGGCGGATGTACGCGAATTAACGCATATAAATGTTGAAAGGATGTACGCAGAGGGTGTGAGAGAAAGTATTTAAGCGGGATTTGGTATTACTCAAAAATCGCCCCGTCTAAGCTTGTTTTTCTTAAGTCTGTTCTCGCTAAATTTGCACCTCTTATACCAATTTCATAAAATAGTGCTACAGTTAGTAGAAGTGCATTTTGCAATTGACTAGCCAAATAGAGGTCAAAAAAATGTCAGGAGTTGT
>NZ_SRRZ01000073.1 GCF_013179805.1 Microcoleus asticus IPMA8
TTATCGTGCACACTAGCTAATTTAGGATGATTACATTTACGTCAAGGAGCTTAACTACACAGAGGCTTTGATTGTTTTCGGAGATGTCTATTACATCTTACCAAAACTCGGTTTAATTAAAGAGCGATCGCCATCTTCGAGGTATTATAAAAACAGACTTCATTCCCGATCGCATTATGGTTGCTTTACCCGATCGCCTATCGATGAGCGCAGAAGAATACCTAGCTTGGGAATCCACCCAAGAGGAACGTTACGAGTATTGGGACGGCGAAGTCGTCGCCATGACCGGCACAACCCGCAATCATAATCGGATTGCAGGAAATTTCTTCAGAATCCTAGATGATGCCCTTGTCGATCGCCCTTGCGAACCTTACATCGGAGATATCAAAGTCCAAGTAGAACGAGGGCAAAAGTATTTTTATCCTGATGTTATGGTAACTTGCGACGATCGCGATAACGATCCGCAATTGGTGCAATTTCCTTGCTTGATTGTCGAAGTTTTATCACCTTCCACCGAAGCAGTGGATCGCGGCACCAAATTTGCTAAATACCGCCAATTTTTAAGCTTACAAGAGTATGTTTTGGTGCAAGTTGAACAGGTGGGAGTAGAGATGTTCCGGCGCAATCAACAGGGGCAATGGGTGCTGTCGGAGTATGGTTTGGGCGATTCTTTGCTACTTGAATCGGTTGGTGTGGAAATTGCGATCGCCGATTTATACCGCCAAGTAAACTTTTCTTAGTCAGCGAAGGCGGAATTCGTTTGACAAGAAGCCAATTCCATTCGCCATTTTTCTTTATTTCCTTACAAAACTTGCCTGGGGGCGATCGGAATTTCAATAATAAACTCGCTCCCCTCTCTCGCTGCAGACACGCAAGTCAACTTTCCGCCGTGAGAACTAACCACAATCGAGTGCGAAATAGACAACCCCAAACCAGTTCCCGAACCCACTGGCTTAGTTGTAAAAAACGGATCGAATATCTTATGCAGCACCTCAGTGCTCATCCCAGGGCCGTTGTCAGCAATTCTAATTCTAGCAGAATTCCGGTCTGTCACCTCTGTTGAAATTGTAATAGCAGGCTGGTTCTGAGAGTTTTCCGGGCAATCTCTTGCTATGAGGAGAGCATCGATCGCATTTGTCAAAATATTCATAAATACCTGATTCAACTGAGACGCATAACAAGTAATTAGTGGTAGCGTGCTGTAATTTTTAATCACCTCAATTCCCAAACGCCCGCCCTCTTTTCTCAGGCGCGGTTGCAGCAACATCACCGTACTGTCGATGCCTTGATGGATATCTACCGACTTCATTTGCGCTTCATCGAGGCGCGAGAAATTCCGCAAGCTCAGCACAATATCCCGGATTCTTTCCGCTCCTACTTTCATAGAATCCAGCAGCTTTTGCAAATCTTCGCTCAAAAATTCCAGCTCAATTGTTTCTATTTCCTCTAGGATTTCATCAGCCGGTTCGGGATAGTGCTGCTGGTAAAGCTCAATCAATTTTAGCAAGTCTTTAACGTATTCGCTAGCAGGATTGAGATTGCCGTAGATGAAACTTACAGGATTATTAATTTCGTGAGCTACACCAGCCACCATTTGCCCCAAACTCGACATTTTTTCCGTTTGGATTAATTGAGCTTGAGTTAGTTTCAGCTCGCGCAAAGTTTGTTCTAAACGCTCGTTTTTTTCATTTAACTCCTGCGTCCGCTCTTGCACTTTCTGTTCCACCGAATTGTAAAGCAGAGCATTTTCTAAAGAAATAGCAACTTGCGAAGAAAGCAACCTTAAAACTTCCAATCTGTGGGGAGTAAATGCCCCGACAGTTAAATTGTTTTCTAAATAAAGAATGCCGATCAGTTTGCCTTGATTGATAATAGGAGTACACAAAATAGATTGGAGGTGGTGTTTGGCGACGTAAGGATCTGCTGTAAATAGTCCCTCAGCCGCCGCATTGCTCAACACCAAATCCGAGCGAGTCCTTTCCACATAATTAATCACCGTCACAGGTAAATCCTGATAGTCTCCAACAGGCGTAAATTGCAGCACGGCTACATCTTCAGAAAATACTGACGCTTTAGCTGAAATCAACAGTTGACCATCTCTTACTAAGATCAGAAAACCTAATTGAGCACCCGCATTCTCTAAAGATATTCTCATCAAAGAAGCCAGCAACTTATCGAGGACAATTTCGCTAGAAATTGCCAGAGATGCTTTCATTACCGTTGCTAAATCCAGCACTCTCGCATCGCTGCCAGTAGAAGTATGAATAGTTGTTGTAGTTTGATTGTTGTTAAAACTTCCGTTGAGCGGCGTCATTTCCCGCAACTGCGGATACTTCTGTTCTAAATCTTCTACTTTGCGGACTGCACCCCAGCGCAAGTAGCACGAGTGAGCTTCGCGCAAGTGGATTTTGGCATATTGATACTTGCCTTTACTCAACCAAAACTTAGCTGCTAGTTCATTAGCCAGCGCTTCATTTTGGACAAATTCATTGTCTTGGGCTAAACTTATAGAGAAATCGTACAGCTCTACAGCTTCTGAATCTTTCTTAGAAATTCTTGCTATTTCTGCTTGTACTAAAAGGTATTTGTGCAGAAAATTTTCGGCACAGTTGTCTGCCCAAATTTTCATCTGTTTTTGGTTGGCTTCTAACTTTTCCAAGTATTGCTTTTGCTTGTCTTCGGAAACATTTGGAAAAACGGCGGCTAAAACTAGAGAAAAGAAAAAATTCCATTCTGTAGCTGGTATGGCTCCGGTAATAAAAGATAGCTGTTTTTCTACTTCCAAAGCTAGTTGTAGCGCTTCGTTGAAGTTGCCGTACCAGTACATTACCTGACATTTCCGAATCTGATAAAGGCAGAGCGAGTACAAATTTTGATGAGCTTTACAGTTGTTGACGTATTCAGCTTCGCTGATATCTTCGCTTTCAAATACAAACTTTTCAGAAGTTAGTTTGCTCAAGTTGCGCAGGATTAACTCTACCCCTAATAATATATCGGTTACGAGCTGATTTTTGGTTTTTTGGCTGAACTGCAAATATCTGCTTGTGTCGGCCAGAATTTGCGATATTTCTTTACCTTGAAAAAATGAGTTAGCTATGCGGTTGGACAGGATATAACCCGCATACTCTAAATCTCCTGATTCTAAAGCTGCTTGATATCCTTCATTGCTGATCGCGTGGGAATCTTTGATGTGGTTGAACCAGTAATAAAAAATACTGACTAGGGATGAACAAGCTCTGCACTTCAAGCCGATATTGCCAGATTTTTCGCTGAGATTCAGCGAGAGCAAGCCGAATTGATACGCAGCTTTGTAATCTCCCGAAACTGCGTTTAAGAACATACCGTAGCCAGCATAGCAAAGAGAGGCTTCGGGTACTAAACCGTATTGTAGAGAAAGATTGACTCCTTTTAAAACGCTGACTTTCCACAAGTCGGGATTTTTGAGGTACGCCGATGTGAGCAAGTTTGTAATTAATTTGACTGCAACTTTTTTGTCTGGTACAGTCATTTCCGGGGCGTCAATCAGGGAAGCTATTTCTCTACCAGCTAAAATATTCGTGGCTGCTGCAAATTCTTCGGATATGACTTTTTGTAGCCCGTCTAGCGGCAAGTCAATTCCGAGCAAGTCCAAAGCTTGGATTCCGGCTTTAACGGCTTCTTCGTACTTCGCCCGCAGGGTGTACTGCACGATCAGCAGGTTGTAAATTTCTACCTTTTCTAAGGCAGATCGCGCTTTTTCCAAAGTTATATTAATAAATTCTTCAGACTTCTCAAAAAAACCGTTTAAATACTCAACATTTGCCCGCTCCATGTGCAAGGCAAAGGCTAAATCGTAGTGGGCATCCCAAATATCGGCGCTCAAACCGTCCATGCCTGCGGTCAAATACTGCAAGGCAGCAACATAAGCAGTGGCATCTTTGGCTCTGCGGGCCGCGTCTAAATTCAGCGTTGCCAGTTCAATTAATTCTCGATCGTCTTTAATTAGCGATCGAGCTACATTCAAGTGATCGACTAATTCAAAGATTCTGTCAGCACGATATTCAGCAGGAGTGTTTTCTAGGATTTGCCTGCCTATTTTCAGGTGAACTGCCTTTTTTTGCGAGTCGTCGATCAGAGCGTAAGCTGCTTGCTGTACCCGATCGTGCAAAAATTTATAATTCAGAATTAAAAGCGGAAACAGCACGTAATCTAATGACTTGCTTTCCAATTCCGAAGTGGGCAGGATCAGTCCCGACTTAATCGCCGGCAACAGGTGAGAAAAAGTTTCAGAGGCTTCTTTTTCATGAATTAAAGAAAGAGTATTTAAGTCAAACTCGTTGCCCAAACAAGCCACTAAACGCAAAACTTGCTGCGTTGAACTTGGCAGCTTTCTCAATTTTTGTACCATCAAATCTACTACATTGTCAGTGATAGCACACTGCTCAATTTGACTCATATCCCAATGCCAGCCGCCCTTGATCCCCGACTGTGGCGGGTGAAAAACTAGCAAGTTTTCCTGATACAATGTTTGCAGGAATTGATTGACAAAAAAAGGATTGCCGTCGGTTTTGCTGATTACCAATTCAGCTAAAGGTTTCACAGATTCTCGATCGCTGTGCAAAGTCTCGGCAATCAAATGAGTTATGTTTTCCACCCCCAGCGGCGACAAAGCAATCTGATTAATGATAGCTTCCTGATTTCGCAGCGTCTCCACAGTCATCATTAAAGGATGAGTAGGACTAACTTCATTATCCCGATAAGCGCCAATTAAAAACAGATATTGCGTAGCTTCATCTGTCATCATCAATTCGATCAGCTTGAGAGTAGCAGAATCAGCCCACTGCAAATCGTCGAGAAAAATTACCAGCGGATGTTCTGGCTGGCAAAATACGCGAATGAAATTTTGAAAGACTAAATTAAAGCGGTTCAGAGATTCCGTCGGCCCCAATTCAGCTACAGGAGACTGAGCTCCGACAATTAGTTCAATTTCCGGAAGGACATCAATAATAATTTGCCCATTTTGACCGAAGGAACTGCGGAGTTTTTCGCGCCAAACTGCTAATTGAGCCTCGCTTTCAGTTAAGAGTTGTCGCACCAATTCCGAAAAAGCGCTGACAACAGCAGAGTAAGGAATAGTTCGCTTGTACTGGTCAAACTTTCCCCCAATAAAATAGCCACGCCTGCGGGTAATAGGTTTGTCTAAAATCTTCACCATTGCAGATTTGCCAATGCCGGAATAACCAGCAATCAGCATCATCTCGCTGCGAGATTTATGCTGTCCTCTCGATAAGACTGACAGGGGAACTTCTTTCCTGGATTTGCTCTCTTTCTTGATGACAGAAATTTGGGATTGTTCGGTGCGGGTTCGATTATTTGTTGCTGCTACCCGTTCAAATGCCGCTAAAAGAGTTTCAACTTCTCGCTGTCTGCCGTAAAGTTTTTGAGGTATTTGAAATTTGTCGGAAATATCTTGGCTGCCGAGAGGAAACTCGGAAACAACCCCAGATGTTTGCCACTGAAACAGGCAGGATTCCAAATCGGCTTTTAGTCCCCAAGCACTTTGATATCGCTCCTCAGCGGTTTTTGCTAACAATTTCATCACAATATCTGAAACAGCTTTAGGAATTTCTGGGGCAATTTCAGCGAGAGGTACTGGTTGTTTGGCTATGTGACAGTGAACTAACTCCATGGGATCTGTAGTGGGAAAAGGGAGCTGTCCTGCCAGGATTTCATAGAAGGTGACGCCGAGGGAATAAAAGTCGGTGCGGTAATCGATTACCCGGTTCATTCTGCCGGTTTGTTCCGGCGACATATAGGCTAAAGTGCCTTCTAAAAAATTAGGATTTTTATTCGGAACGTGTTCCAGGTTTGATGCAGTTGAGATGCTGAAATCTATGAGTTTAACTTGTCCTGTAGCTGGATTAAAAACTATATTAGAGGGGTTGATATCTTTATGAATTACATTCTTACCATGAATTTCTCCCAAAGTTTCAGCAACTTTGATGGCAGTAGTCAGAAATCCTAAAATTGTGAATTTTTGGGAAGCCATAAAGATTTTTAAAGATTCGCCCCCAAAATCTTCTAAGATCATTGCCAGACTATTTCTAACCTGCTGCAACTTGTAAACTTTAACAACTCCGTCCAGCAGGTTTAAGTTGGCAGTAATCTCATATTCGCGCTTGTATCTATTCAGTTCTTCAGGAGTCGGATAGTCTTCTTTGATAAGTTTGATAATAACAGGTTGGTTGTCCTGCTCGTTGTGGCCGCGGTAAACCAGGGAAGTGCTGCTTTCATAAATGAGAGCGAGAACTGCAACGCCGGGAATTGCCATCATAGTTGGGTTCTCTCAAATTAGGTGTGCTTGGTCAATGTTACAGGACTTACGCGCGGCGGGCTAGAAACCCTGTTTCTTCGTTGCTAGTCGTTGACGAACCCAAGATTTTCTCGTATAAGCCGGGTTTCTTTTCGTAAATCCTATGTTATTCTTCATTATCGCTCAAGAGATATCTTTTGGGATGTGTGGGAAGACACGCCTTGACAGCACAGAACTGCTGAGGTGACAAAATCGCCTTCGGGGTTTCGTCACCTCAGCAGTTACGTAAATAAAAGCACAAATATAGGATTGGTGCAAGGATTTACTGTGAGACTCGATCGCACGCCTGACAAAAAAAAACAATCTCAGCTTTTAGGAGATTGCTTGAATGAAGGCCTCACACCTCAATCAAACCGCCCAAAGGTGCAACTCCTAACTACACGCTAGTCATCAACGCGCCGGCTCGAATAATAACCTTTAATCTCGGAGTTAAAAAATTTGCCTGTAGAATCAGCATCTTGTAGAGATTCCCACATTTGGGGTTCCACATCGCTGTATTGATAGACTGACCCGCTGCTAAATTCTATTTGCAAAACTTGCTCCTCTTCGTCGTATCCGATCGATCTAGCCATTTCGGAATCTACCGACATCATCGCAATTGGTTCTGGGCTTGAAGCAATTTCTTTTAATTCTATACCAGCACTGAGTTCTGTTGAATCTGTATTCGCGATGAAATCAACCATTTGCAGCCCTTCCTTTGCAGCTTCGGGAGCGACTATTTCGATAAATTCGACTTCTTCCCCCCGCTCGATTAACAGTCCTAGCTTGCCGTTAGAGTGACCAACTGCTAATACGTTGCTCAAGTCTATTTTGGATAGTTTCATGGGATTTGTCAAGGATTGATTTTACGTCAATATCTCCCCCGCTTTGCAACTTTTGATGCCGGGAAAATAGTCGATTAATTAATACTTTATTCTAAGTTGGCTAAAAAGTCAATATATATTTTTGCGAAAATTCAGGCAGCAATCTAGCTGTAAGTTGCGCCAGGGGTATCCTAGGTTGATAAAATTTGCCGATTTATTAACGAAACTTGACAATAAATTAAGAATTATTGCCATAAAACAAAGGTAAAGTTCTGGGAATTGCAAGTTAAATCCCAAGCAGCAAAAGCGTTTGAGCATTTCTCAAATCTGTAAATCCTCAGAAAGTTACTATTTCTAAAGAATTCATCCGGTGAGAAAATCAGAAACAACCTTAAAATTTAGCAGTAATCGCCCGATCGGGCAATTCTCAACCAGCACCAGGAAAAATACCTATGAAATTGGCTTATTGGATGTACGCAGGCCCAGCCCACATCGGCACTTTGCGCGTGGCCAGTTCCTTCAACAACGTCCATGCGATCATGCACGCACCGATTGGAGACGACTACTTCAACGTCATGCGTTCCATGCTGGAGAGGGAACGGGACTTTACCCCGGTAACTACCAGCGTCGTTGACAGACACGTACTGGCGCGGGGATCGCAGGAACGGGTGGTGGACAACATCACCCGCAAAGACAGAGAAGAACACCCAGATTTAATCGTGCTCACCCCGACTTGCACCTCCAGCATTCTGCAAGAAGACTTGGAAAACTTCGTGGAGCGAGCTCAATTGGATGCCAAAGGCGATGTATTGCTAGCCGATGTTAACCATTACCGCGTCAACGAACTGCAAGCTGCCGATCGCACTTTGGATCAAATCGTCCAATTTTACATTAACAAAGCCCGCAAAAAAGGCGATTTAGTAGAAGCCAAAAGCGAAAAACCATCTGTCAACATTATCGGTATGTCTACGCTGGGTTTCCACAACCAGCACGACTGCACCGAGTTGAAGCGTTTGATGGCAGATTTAGGCATTGAAGTCAACGAAGTTATTCCCGAAGGTGCTTCGGTTCATAACTTGAAAAGACTGCCGCGCGCTTGGTTTAACTTGGTTCCTTATCGGGAATTGGGGATGATGGCCGGGGAGTATTTGCAAAAAGAATTCGGCACGCCGATGGTGGATATTACGCCGATGGGTGTGGTGGAAACTGCGCGCTGTATCCGCAAGATTCAGCAAGTTTTGAATGCTCAAGGTGCGGATGTTGATTACGAAAATTTTATCGACCAACAAACGCGGTTTGTGTCTCAGGCTGCTTGGTTTTCGCGATCGATCGACTGCCAAAACTTAACGGGCAAAAAAGCCGTAGTATTTGGCGATAATACCCACGCTGCGGCGATGACGAAGATTTTGGCTCGCGAGATGGGAATCCACGTTGTGTGGGCTGGAACCTACTGCAAACACGATGCTGATTGGTTCCGGGAACAGGTAAGCGAGTATTGCGATGAAGTGCTCGTCACCGACGATCACGGGGCGATTGGAGATGCGATCGCCAAAGCGGAACCTTCGGCGATTTTCGGTACGCAAATGGAACGCCACGTAGGTAAGCGGTTGGATATTCCCTGCGGCGTAATTGCTGCACCGATTCACGTCCAAAATTTCCCGATCGGCTACAAGCCATTTTTGGGTTATGAAGGGACGAATCAGTGCGTAGATTTGGTGTACAATTCCTTCACTTTGGGAATGGAAGACCACTTGCTGGAAATCTTCGGCGGCCACGATACCAAGGAAGTGATTACGAAGGGTATTTCGGCTGATTCTGATATGGGTTGGACGAAGGATGGACAGGCAGAATTGAATAAAATCCCCGGCTTTGTGCGGGGTAAGGTGAAGCGGAATACTGAGAAGTTTGCGCGCGATCGGGGGATTGATAAGATTACCGTTGAGGTGCTGTACGCGGCCAAGGAATCTGTCGGCGCTTAATGATTTGTTGGGCGGGCAAATGCCCGCCTTGCAAAGTTTTGTTTTGGATTTAAAATAAGTTGCGATAGGTTTATGAACTACAAACTTGATGTGCCGCTATCTCCCAAACTAGAAAAGTATCGCGATCGAATCGAAGCAACTATCAAACCCTATATTGAAATTACAATTGAAAACCACGAACCCGCGAACTGGTGGCAAAGTAAATTTGGCGGATTGCCCTATTTACCTAAAGGATTCGAGTATCCTAAAACTCCTGATGGCAATTGGTTTTTTTTGCTGGCCCAAATCAACTTTTCTGAAGTACCGCCTCTTGAAGGTTTTCCCGATCGAGGAATCTTGCAGTTTTATCTTCCAGATGATAAATTATATCTGTATGGCTTATCTTTCGACTCTGGTGAAGATATTTTTCAGGTTTTGTATTTTCCTCAACCTGATTTCAATATGGAAAATATCATCACTAATTATAATTTTTTACCAGCAAATATTGAGTGTTTTCCTATTTGGGGATGTTGTAGTTTGCAGTTTACTAAAAAGTATGCGCCAATTAGTGATTGCGATGAGGGGCTTACAAAAATTTTAGGAGAAGATTTTTATCAATTATTGAGAGAAGACGAGGAAGTTTGGGATGATTATATGGATCTATGCGTCCCTGGCGGTCATAAAATTGGTGGCTATCATGATTCTTTTCAGTCACACGATGCTAGACCACATTGCGAAAGCGATCCGTATATTCTTTTATTTCAAATGAATTCCGGTGGAAATGATGTAATAGATATTCTGTGGGGCTTTGGTGGCGTAGGTAACTTTTTTGTCAAAGAATCAGCATTAAAAAAATTGGATTTTAGCGATGTTATCTACGAGTGGGATTGTTGATGGAGGGTAAAAAAGGCTATGTCGATCGCTATTTCGGAAATTGTCGATCGCGACGCACCCTACGGTATCTGGTAAATTTTTAGTCAGATTCATCTGACGATATTGCTGGATACTCCAAAAGCTGTTCCCCTCGGATAATCCACAATTTACCCGCAACTTCTGCAGCATCCAATCCGCGAATTAATATTTCTACTGCCGCTGGCAAATCTTGCGGTTTCGCTTGAGAAGGCAGACGCAGTAACACTATTCCAGAATAATCAGAAGAATTGTAGCGGAGGCGATTGCCAAACCCCCTATCCAAAGTCACCAAACATCTATCTTCCCTCCGACATATATCAATTAATAATTCATCCGGTGTAGAACTCAAATTTTGTTCCCGTACAGTCGCAACATCATGGCCAGCCAAACGTAACATCGAAACAACGCGGATGCTGCCCAAATTTTCATCAAGTTTTAACTTCACTTTAAAACTACGTTTTTTTCACCCAGAGGAATTTCGACATAATAATCTCTTGCCAACTCAGCCCCATAAGCAATACAAGCCAAAACGTCTTCTCGTTCAATTCCCGGATATTCCTCAAGCAATTCTTCCAAAGTCATGCCGCTAGCTAGAAAGTCAAGAATTAGAGAAACCCAGATGCGATGACCGCGAATACACGGTTTGCCAAAGCAGATATTCGAGTCGATTGAGATGCGAGACAGTAAATTATTTTGAGTCATGTCTTTTCAATTAGATATTTTCCATCTTCGCGCATATCGGGAATAATTGTATCCCAATTAATCAGTTCTTGATTTTTTATTAATGATGCTTTGACGACTAAGACTCCACCAACATAATGAACCTCGCACTCTTCATCCATATTTGCTGGTTTGCTGTTGCCAGTTTCATCTGGCGCCGAAGCTACTTCCTGCTTTCTCCGCTGCCATAACAGGAAGTCAGCCAAGTTGAGGATTTCTTGCAGTTCGATTTCAGAGAAATTTTTCAGTTTGTCAACAATTTGTTCTTGCAGAGGTATCACGGCTATTTTTTCCTTGCTTAAGACAACCGCTAGATTCAGTTTAACACCAAGCAGGAGCGAGATCCCTTTTCCAACAAGCGTGCGATCGCCCACGAGGAAAATTTCTACACTATCAGATGAGCCAATATAGCTCTCATGCAAAAAATTATGTCAACCTCTACGAAAAGGGAGTATCCCGATCTTGTGGCCCCCGTCGGGCCTTAAAATGGTTTACCGAAACGTCCCTAATTCAGATTTAATCATCCCGCTTTCCTGCACAATCGCGGACGCTGCTTCCCCCAAAATTTTGTGTGCGGCCGTCGTCGGATGAATGCCGTCCCAAAACAAAAATCGATCGGGACTACCACAAACACCTCCACCCGATAAACACGCACTCGTCACATTAGTCAAGCCATATTTAGCCGGAGAAGCGATCGCTTCCCGATAAAGTGCATTAGCATCCAGAGTCGCGATTTTCAAGTCTGAATGCTGTTGATTTAATACCTTAACAGCTCGCCTCAAACCCTGATTGTGTGCTTGTGTTAATGCAGTGAGCCTTGCAGAATTAACGCCTGTTCGCGTCGCCGGTAACTGCCCCAAATCTGGTAAATTTGCCACCAGGATATTTTTGGCACCCACACCAGCAAGAGATGCGATCGCCCTCGCCACATTTTCAACGGGAAGATTAGCATTATTTGCCCCCTGCAAATAGTCATTAGCACCTGCCCACAGTACATACAGTGCATGAGGATTTGCCTGTTTTTGGGAGTTAGTCCATGACTGAACTTGCGCTAACAAACCAGGGACAAGGCTATTGCGATCGCTTCCCGTTGTTGCACCTCCATAGGCCAAATTAGTGACTCGTTCAGGCGGCAACTTTAGGCGCTCGGCAAGATACTCTACCCAAACTTTACCATTCGAGTAACGCCCTTGAAAGTAAGTCGAACGAGGCGGATATTGACCCCCGCTCGCTCGAAACACCATTCCCATATCGGAAAGACTGTCCCCAAATACATATAGTTCATTGACAGCCTCAGAACTTTGAGCTGATAGGATGAGTGCAACCATAAAAGATAAAAGCGCAATAAATACTGCAAACAACGTTTTTTTTAACACTTTTTTTAACACTTGGTATTAGTTATATCGTTAAAATATTTGATAATTTTTACCGCTAATTGCCGAGTTCGTAAATTTCAATTTTAGTGTTAGTTATATTTTTGAATTAGCTTAAATATTTGCCTCAATTACTAATCTATCAATTTTGGGAAAAATGTGGGGAATAAACCTGAACTTTAATTGCGGTTTGCCTCACTCCACTGCTCAACCTACATAGATTGGTGATGTCCTCGACACTTGTCTAATGGTATCTAGCTCATAGCGCTGTGGAGGGGGCAAAACCGTACATATTTTGGGAGATTACCCAATAAAGTTAGGCAAGAGGCGAACCACGAAACTCTCGGAAACAACCACCATTGAGATAACTATCCATCACGGAATAAAAGAATTGATTGAAAGCGGATTTACTGGGCGAGCAAGAAATCGATCGCACTTTAGATCCTTGAAAGCCCGCACAAAACAAAAACCCTCCCCAACAAGGAGAAGGGAGGGTGAAAAGACAGTTAAAAATTTAAGTTTTTGCAGAATTAACAATAAGGAGTCACATCCTCGCCACACTCGTCAGCCAAATAACACAAAGCACGAAAGCGCAGCCCAACGATTTGCTCGTAAAGCGGATTTAACTTGCACAGCGGCGGAATGGATAATAAAGTGCGAGCGCCAATTTTGAATTCTCGCTCAAACGGACACTGGCTAGGAATAAATTTACACAGCAACCGAGCCAACTTTTGACTTTTAATAGCAGTGTTATCAAGCCATTGTTTTAGCGGATGCAAGGGGTCAAAGTCTGGCTTTTGACCGTAAGGTTGAGAATTTGTAGCGACATTAACTGCGGTTTCTTGTTTGCTAAACCTTACCCAATTTGGTAGAGTTCGGTAGGAGACTGTATGCTCAAATACGTTCATTTTGCTCTGTTCCTCTTTGATAACGAGGTGCCAAGAACTCTTTGTAGAGCTTGTGCTATATTATCTACAATCAGTATCTACAGCATCTCGTTTTGCTTTACCGGATTGAACTTCTTAAATTAATGACTTAGGGCGAGAAAAGTAGTTCCTGATTTTTTTTTAAAGACGGTGTGCGCTCTAAAAAGTGTCCTCATTTCAAGCCCAACAATTGATTGATAGGGTAAAATTTCTGTCTTCTACTTTTTAGCTTCAACCTTCGGTTGACTCTCCTTTTGTAGTTCAATTACAATTGTGACGCATTGAGGTGAATTATTCTATACGTGAAAATGCGGAACTTTTAATAAAACTTATCATATTTCTAAATAAGCTCTGCTGCAAAATACCCTGAAACCTTGCCCCAACTATATTTGGTCGCGATCGCTCAGAAACTTCTACAATGAGAAATAATCGGTATCACCGCCCTCACAACCCATGAGTAACCCAGAAAGCAAAGCTATCACCCGCGAATTGCAAAGCCACGCCGCCATTCTCGGCGGCTTCGTCTCCCTCCTCTGGATTATCGAAATTGTCGATGTATTCGTGTTCCGAGGCAGGCTGAATGCCTACGGAGTCCGCCCCCGCAGCATCGACGGACTTCAAGGCATCCTGTTTATGCCTTTTCTGCACGGCAGTTTTGCTCACTTAGCAGCCAATACCCTCCCTTTTGTGACATTTGGTTGGTTGATAATGCTGCGAGAAATTAGCGACTTTTTTATCGTGAGTGCCGTCACGGTGCTAGTCAGCGGATTCGGAGTTTGGCTGACCGGCGCCCCCTATTCCGTTCACATTGGTGCCAGCGGATTAATCTTTGGTTATTTCGGCTTCTTGCTGCTGCGTGGCTATTTTGAACGCAGCTTTACCTCTATTTTGGTATCTTTAGTTGTGGGTTTTTTCTACGGCAGTTTAATTTGGGGAGTTTTGCCCTCGCAGCCGGGAGTTTCCTGGCAAGCGCATTTCTTTGGCTTTGTCGGCGGGGTATTAACCGCTCAATTTTTGGGGCGGCAGAAACGGAAAATTAACTAGGATTAGGACTTATGGTGCACGGTATCATGACCGTAGTTTATTGCCCCGAACTTATCTGAAAGGGTAGGTTTTTTGTCAAGAAAGCTGGTTTATTTTGTAAGAATTGCATCCCGGACAGCAAGACTAACTGCTAACCAATAATTCAACCCGCGCCGGCAAGCACACTGTAAAAACCGAACCGGAACCTAACTCGCTTTGAACGTGCATATCGCCACCCATCATCACGCAAAAGTGACGGCTAATAGTCAATCCCAAACCCGTGCCGCCGTACTTGCGCGTAGTTGAGGCGTCGCCCTGCATAAAAGCTTGAAATAAATGCTGCAATTGTTCGGAGGAAATCCCAATGCCCGTATCTGCTACGCGAAAAATTATTAAGTCGGAAGGTTCTGCTATTTCTTGAGTTGTTAAGCTTTCATGTTTAACTCTTTCAATGCAGAGGGTAATAGTGCCGTGTTCCGTAAATTTAGCTGCATTGCTCAGCAGGTTGAGCAATATTTGACGAGTTTTGGTAATGTCAGCATACATCACTCCCAAGTCGCTACCGCAATCAACTTCAAACTTATTATAATTTTTATCTACCAAGGGTTTGACAGTAGAAACTACCTCGTCAATTAAATTAACCGGGTTGAAAGTTTCTAAGTAAAGTTCCATCCGCCCTGCTTCAATTTTAGAAATATCTAGAATGTCGCTAATTAAAGACAGCAAGTGTTTGCCCGCCATTTGAATTTTGTGCAAGTCGGGGATAAAATCTTCGCAGCCTAAATCCTCGGCGTCTTCTTTGAGCATATCGCTGTAACCAATAATCGCATTGAGGGGAGTTCGCAATTCGTGGCTCATATTCGCTAAAAAGGCGCTTTTGGCTTGGCTTGCGGCTTGAGCTACTTGCGCTACTTTTTGGAATTCTTCTGCTAATTTGCGCTGAGTAATATCTTCAGCAATACCGACGATGCGGTAAATTTCTCCGGTTTGGCTGCGGACTGGAAAAGCCCGATCGCGCACCCAGCAAACTGAACCGTCAGATCGCACTACCCGATACTCCTCATCATAATCGCCCAGCACCTGTTTCTCAAAAGCAGCCTTGACGCGATCGAGATCCTCCGGGTGAATAACATCCCAAAAAGCCTGCGGTTCTGAGTGCAAACTCTGACAGCTCAAATGCCATATTTTCTCGCAAGCAGGGCTCACATAAACTAGCTGCTTTTGATTTGGTTCTCTAATCCAAAATACCTCATGAATATTTTCTGCCAACTGACGAAACCGCTCCTCGCTGGCCCGCAACTGCCCCACAGCACTGTGAAATTCAGTCACATCCTGAATCAGCGATGCCACCCCGATAATGCTGCCGTCAGCATCAACCAAAGTCGTATTGTACCACTCGCAAAGAATAATTTTGCCGTCCTTTGTCATGTTCTCGTTAATGCTACTAATTCCTCCTTGATTAGTTAGCAAAGTGATAGATAGTTGCCTGACATACTCCTTAGCACTTTCAGGAACTATTAGATCGACTCCGTGGCGTCCCATTGCTTCCAAGCGGTTGTATCCAAAAATTCTTTCCGCTGACAAATTCCATTCCGCTACTTCAAAGTTTAGATCCCATTCAATCGCCCCCAAAGGAGTTTGGTGAAGATGGAGAGCCAGTTTTTGCTGCGATTTTTGCAAAGAAAGAATTAATTCATTTTTGTCGGCGATCGCAGATTCTACCCGATCTTCGAGAGTAGTAAACGACTCTTCCAATTGAGCGGCCATCCTATTAAAAGAGCGAGCCAGGACACCCACCTCATCCTCCCGCTCTACAGACGCCATCAAGCGGAAATCTACCGCCATCCCGTCCCATTCTCCCCGCGACAAAGCCTCCGCAGCCTTGCTCAGACGCTGAATCGGTACAACAATCCACCTAGAAGTCAGAGCGCCAATCGCCGTTGCCACCACCAAAGCACCGAAACACAGCAACACTGTGTAGCGAGTGTTGGCATTAATCCTTTCCATAAAATCGGCTTCCGGAACCGCCACCACAATCAACCAGTCGAGGCCCCTGCTGTCTAAAAGCGGCGTCACCTGTAGAAATTGCCGTTGACCGTCGATCGTAAAATCTAACTGGCGAGATCTGTCAATTTTGTGCAAATCCCCGAAGCGTTCTGTCAAATAGCGGGCGGTCGATCGAATTAGAACATTCTTGCTGCTGGCTGCCACAATCCGTTTCGCAACACCATTGCTAACAATAAATGGCGGTTCCAGAGTAGAATTTGCCACCAATTGCCCAGACCTTTCTACAATAAAAGTCTGTCCTGATTTGCCAATTTTTAGAGTTTCCAAGAATTGATTGAGCTTGGAAAGTGCCAAGTCAGAACCCAGAATTCCTATCAGTTTCCCATCCTCGCCATAAACTGGTTGAGCAGCCGTAATCGCTAGTTTGGGAGCGTCAAAATAATTATAAATTTTACTCCAAGTCGGTTTGCCTGCGCGCACCGGAGCTATGTACCAAGGTCGGACGCGGGGGTCGTAGTTGAGAGTAGTTTTTAATAGCTTGGTTGGTTCCTCGAACTCCGACAGCACGTAGCTATGCAAATTATAGCCAGTAGATTGATTAGAAATCTGAACTTGCAACTTGCCGTCGTCGAGGCGTTCAACTCCAATAAAATCTTTTTTTTCGGATGCGAATTGAATGTAGCTAATTTTATCAAAAATTTTGATTTGTTTGTAGAAGTAGCGTTGCAAACTATCACTATCCTGCTCGTTCACCATGCCGAGACGGATGGCATCGAGATTGAGCTGATTGATTTGGTGTGGCGTTTCAATATAATTATTAATATGTTGCTGGATACGTGATGTGACTTCTGTCCGCAGTTGTGCGGCAACATGGTTGACGGCTATGCGCCCGTTCCGCAGCGACAGCCACCCCGTCAACCCTACAGCAGCGAAAGTCTGAAGGGCAAAAGGCACAACAAGGACGATGCGAATTGGCACTTTGCCTGACATTTTTAAAATTTGGTCGGTCAAATATCTGATTGGCATGATGAAGCAGAAATATTACGAACCCACAACATTTCAGAAAAGTAAAGCCTGACGAGGGCAAATTTTGAAGTTGAGATGGTTTTAGTAGGCAAAGTGCTATTAAGAGTTCGGAATTTGTCGCTGGTAATTGAATTTTTAACGACTGCCATCGCCATCTTAGCGCGATCGCCCCCTTTAACAACAGGTGCGATCGAGATGAATGCACTATTAATCCTGGGATAACCCTACACGCTCATACTATTATAGATTTGAGATGAAAGAATTAAACAATTGGGAAAGACTGATTCTGTAAGGGTTTAGAATTTGCCCGCTTTTGCATTCTTTTTTAAACTGGTATCTGAAACGGGGTTTTTTTAGCGTTTCGGCCTGCTGCAACGAACTATTTTCATGAAAAAAAAACTGGTGGATACCAGTCCATGCCTCCAGCACTAACTATTTTTCTACTCCCGACGTGCGCTAATCAAACAAACCGAGTTTTTGGTTGACTCATTCCTGAAATGACGTATTTTGGCGTTTCAACCCGCTTGCTGCGTCAGTTGTATGTTTCCGATAACGCTATCCAAAGTTATAAGTTTTGCCGGAACTTTAATTGATATCTCCACAAGCAGCTACTTTTGATAGAGTGCAACTTAATTCCGGCTGAGTACAATAAGCATAGTAGGATGCAACTAGCGGAGGCATGGATGATGAACGCAGTTATTGCTACTCTTGGCACTGCTCTTGGACTGAGTTCAATTTTTATCGGTTTGACCCCGGCGGTTCTTGCCCAACAAAGACTGCCACCAGCGCCCCAAAATTCGGAAACGACTTTATCCGGCGACTCCCTCAGGACTGTGGAGGACAGAACCGTAGACTCGGACTACCAAAACTTGATTGGTGAACCAGAAACGGCGGCTAATTCTGCTAGAAGGGAAAGCAGCTTGGGCGATACATTTCGCCTCAAAATCGATGGCCCATTGGAATTTATCACTACTCCTTCGGACGCCCAGCGTCAAGGAAATCCTTTACCTCCTAAACAAACCGACAGTGGCACAGAAGCGGGAGTTCAGCTTCAGCTAGGACTTTAGCAATTTTAAATTAATTCATTTGAAGCAAGCGATCGCGGAACCCAATTTTTGATGGTCGGAACTATTGTGACTGCGATCGCCTTTTTTTATGAGTTTTATCACAAGTTTTGTGCCGTTTCCATCACACCACAGCGCCGATTCTCAACAGAAAATTAGGACTATTAAACTTCTGATTCAGCCGGCTTAGCTACATATCTTTACAATATCGTATAAAACTGGCGGTGAAGGTGATGGGAAAGGGTCTACTGCTCGATTATTTGCGGGGGGAGTTGGCGATATCGAATTCTGCGATCGCCGTTGCTCTCCGACACGGTGAACAAGATGCCAGCCAACTGCCGATGGTTCTGTGGCAGTACGGGTTAGTTACACTTGAACAGTTAAATCTGATTTTTGATTGGTTGGAAGCTCAGCCGATTTAGCAATTTAAAATCCTGAGTTGAAAAATATGGATATCGGATTGCAGATTTTTGACAAATAAAGCTTGCACAAACGATCGATCGTCGAAAAGTATGGGGTTAAGTCTGGAAGTTGAGGATCGGTCCGATCTTTTCCTTTTGGATAAAACACAAATATCCAGTAGGGACACAGCACTGCTGTGTCCTAATTTTTCTTACAGATAGAGGTCAGGGACGGTATAAAACAAACCCCAGCAACTTTTAGGCTGCCGGGGCTTGTCTTATTTAATTTGGTGGCGGGAAGTGGATTTGAACCACTGACCTTCGGGTTATGAGCCCGACGAGCTACCAGGCTGCTCTATCCCGCGTCGCTTTGTCTGTCTTTCTAATATAAACATATCTTTCTGAAAATAGCAACCCCACAATCAAAAAAACTTTTGAGATTGTGGGAGGGGTTGCTGAAATCGGCTCAGAGTCTCGATCGCACTAAAGCATCGAAACTTCCCCGATTACCTCCAAGCGCTTGAAGTCGCTGAGAGTGAGGTAAGTCTCCGAAAGAGTTTCGGCGATCGTCGGAGTAATCCACCCCAACTGCTTGAGCAAGTGAATCGCCACAGCAAATTGAGCGCGCTTTCCCCCATCCGTCACCTTAATTGCCAAGCCCATGCCTTCGCCAACGCGGCCAATACACTGCACCCCTTCGGCGCCGGACTTGCTCACCAATTCCCCTTGAGTCAAGCGCATCAGTTCCGTATCAAATTTGCCCTCACCCGCAACCATCATCGGGTGATGAGTCATAGCGCGGACAATCCGCTCCATATCCACATTGTTGCCGGAGGCTAACTGAGCGTACAAAGACGCCATTTGCCCCAACTGCAACAGATAGGTAGGAGCGCCGCAGTCGTCGCGAGCGCTGATAAACTCTTCGGCAGGCATTGCCAGCAAGTCAGCCACTTTGCCCAAAATAAGCTGCTGGACGGGATGTTTGCGGCGCAAATAAGTTTCCATAGGCCAGTGCAGTTGCTGACAGACAGCCAGCATTCCGGCGTGTTTGCCGGAGCAGTTGTATTGCAGGGCGCTCTTTTTGCCTTCGGGAATGGGGCATTGAAGTTTAGAGGGGTCAATGTCGCAGCGCCACAGGACGTTAAATACCTGGCGCGATTGCTCGATCGTACCTTGATGGGAACTGCAAATAATCGCTAAATCTCGATCGGTCAATTCGTAGCGTTCTAAAGTGCCAGTCGCCGTCACCGCCAAAGCTTGAAAAGGCTTGAGTGAAGAACGGACAAATGAGGCCGTTTCCGAGTTACCAGCAACGGACAGAACGCGCCCGCGGTTGTCGCAGACAGCGGCCTGGGCGCGGTGCCTCGATTCCACAATACCTTCGCGCAGCAGTGTGACTTCAAGTTCGGGAGCTTGGGTTCGTTTTCCCCTTGTCATATCAATTTTAGATTTTAGATTTTAGATTTTAGATTGGGGTTCAGGAAGTTATGAGTTGCGAGCTGCCAGTTAAGAGTTATAAAGTTAATCTTTCTGCGATCGTTTCTGACTCATGCACTCCGTGTGCGTTGTTGGCTGTGGGCGGCAATCTCAAAACTCAAAACTCCCTTCCATTCCCGATTACAAACAACTCCAAGTTAGTCCCCCGGCAACCAGCAATACTGTCAAACCATAAAATGTCTGTCGCAGACGCCTGAGAATTGGTTCTAGTTGGTAGTTGACAATCAACTGGTCTTGAAGCAAAACTTCGGGAGTTTTAGGCCAAGATTGACAATCGTACCAGCCAGACTCTTCGTAGACGACCGTGGGATTTGAAAGGCGCGATCGCACGTAGAACCAACCCAAGTAGAGCCGCAGCAAAGCTAATCCTAGAATAAAACCGGCACCTGCGGCACCGCTGAGGACAAACTGAGCTGGATACTTGACAGGAGCAAAGCTAGAAGCAGCTATCGGCACCGATACCAAGCAACTCCAAGCCCAGACCCAAGCTAGTTTTGCCAGGTATCCGGGCCAATTGAGTGTTACCCAGCTAAAAAACCAGGATTCTTTAAGTTCTTGGTATTCATTGATCGGTCGCTGTTCTTGCGGAACGGGACAAATAGAAGCAGAAACGTTTTTCACATTAGCCATCCTCACGGCGCGGGGGAAAAGTCAATGCGTTCGGCGTGTCCCCAGAACGCTTCTAAATTGTAGAACTCCCGCTCTTGAGGCTTCAAAATGTGAACGATCGCGTCGCCGTAGTCCATGACGACCCAACTAGCGTCTGATAGGCCTTGTGTACGAAGTGGCAAGCGTTGCCACTCTTCTTCCACTTGGTCTGCTATTGCTTGGGAGATGGCTCGTACTTGGACGTTGGAAAATCCGGTGACGATCGCAAAGTAGTCTGCCAAGTAGCATACTTCTGACACCCGGAGCAATACAATGTCTACTGCTTTACGGTCATCGGCTGCTTGAGCAACAGTCATGATCAGGCCGCGGGCTTCGTCTGAGGAGGTGCCGTCCGTTGCTGTAGACTGGGCCCTGGAATATTCGAGTTGGGTTAGATCTGACATTAAGTGTTTAAGTTCCTAATTGATACGGTAAGGGGGAATCGGTGCGCTACTAGCGATGGGTTGTTGGCAGTTTGAGACGAGAAATAGGAGTTAGGTTGAAGCCAAAAGTAAGAACAGGATTTCTGGTAAATTTTACTTTTAACTTGTGATTTGTTCGATCGACTTCTCCGTCGAATTTCCTGTTTCCGGCGATCGAGCCATTTGCAGCGCCCAATTGCGCGTAAGTACGGTGCGGGGGTGGATGTAGCAGCGAGTTTCTAGCAAATATTTAAGAGAATAATCGCTAGTTTGCCACACGGCTGCATAAAGATTTTGCAAGCTTGCCTCGCGCAGTGCTTCTAGTTCGGCTGTGTTGCCGCGGCTCGGCTCTATAGTGTCTGCTATGAATACGGTACAACTGAGCTGGCTCATGTTTGGTCTGCCGAGGGTGTGATTGGCGATTGCGTCCAAAATTTCTCGATCGACCACCCCGAATTCGTCTCTGGCGACGATCGCGCTCCCGTCTGCGTGCAGCAAATGCGGGTGTGCTTCCAACACTGAGTCTAACTCTAAACCTTCCGCCCTTGCCATTTGCAGCAGCAGTTGAGGTTTGAAGTATTTTGCCAAATCGTGCAACAAACCGGCCGATCGGGCTTTTGCTTCGTCGAGGCCGTAATGGCGAGCCAAGTCACCTGCTACCTGTTCGACTCCGAGGATGTGTTTAATGCGGGCAGCAGGAACGCGCTCAGAGAGCCAAGCTAGGACATTTTCGCGCGCGGGTGCAAGTGTCAAATATTAACTCCAAAATTGTATAGTTTATTTTATTTTAGCGTTTTCTTCTCATTGTCTGGGTTATATCCAAGTCTCGATCCCCCTCGTGTCCCCCAAAACATCGGGCGACGAAACAATTCTCTTATCCCCGTCTTATTAAAGGGTGCTAGGGGAGATCCGGGGAAAGAAAACACGCCCTAGTCTATCTTTTAGAGACATTTTATTTTTTGGATATGTCTGATGGATTGGCTGTTTTTGGTAATTATTTCATTTGTTCTACTTTTAGTCAGTGCCATCAAAGGTTTTTTTTAGTTGCTCCACTTCTGGCTTCGATGGTAATTTTGATTGCCATTTTGTTGAGAAGGGGATTTACGCTAAAAAGCTTAACCGAAATGGCTGTTGTTGGCAGTCAAAAATCTTTTTCTGTTATCGCTATTTTACTTTTAATTGGTGCAGTAATAGCTGCCTTGATGGCTGCTATTACTGTTCCGGTTCTGCTAGATTGGGCAATTAAATCGATCGACGCTCACTATTTTATTTTTGAGGCGTTTATCTTAACGAGCGTTATTTCTGTACTGCTCTGAACATCTTTTGGCACTGTACAGCACGCGCGGTTTCAAGCGCCGATCTTATTTGGGCAGCGGTGCCAATACTTTCTCACCATGACTCGCTGCAACGGCGGCAAATAAAGCTTCATAATGATTCAAAGCTTCCTCAAATCCGTAATTCTCCACAGCATAATTTCTGCCTTGCTCGCCCAACGCATCCACCCGATCGGGATTTAAGTACAAATCTTCAACTGCATCTGCCAAAGCCTGCGAATCTTCCGGCGCTACCACCACCCCGCCACCGCTTTGCTGCACTGCTTTCTGGGCCGTACCAGTTTCAGGAACCGACGCCAAAATTGCCCTGCCGCTGGCGAGAATTACTTGAATTTTTGAAGGCATATTGAAGTTAGTAACGCGGCGCTTTTGTACGACTAAACTAACATCAGCAGCAGCTAACAATTCGGGCAATTTTTCTCGCGGTTCAAATGGCAGCAACATTACATTATTAGCTTTGTAAGTTTCGCAATCTTTTTGCAAGCGCGCCAAGGCTGTTGATTCCCCCACAATTACAAAAGCGATTTCGGTTATGTGTTTCAAACGAGCCGCTGCTTGGACAACTGTTTGCAAGCCTTGAGTTAGGGCAATATTGCCAGCATAGAGAACGACAAATTTGCCCTTGAGTTTGTGGGTTTCTCGAAATGAGTTATTTTCCTTGGGTAAGGGGCGAATGAAATTGACATCAACCCAATTGGGAACGCAAACTATTTTTTCCGGGGGTACTCCTTGAGAGTGCAATTTGTTGACAAAACCGCTGTCGATGACGCTGACTTGGCTGGCTGTGCAGTAGGCCAATTTTTCTAAGGCGTCAGCAATGCGAACTAGCAGTCCGTTTTTTTTGACCAAGCCGACGCGCACGGCTGCTTCTGAGACGATATCCTGAACGTTGAGGACGATCGGGCAAGCGCGAATCCAGCCGTAAAACGCGACTGGGACGCAAATCGGTAAAGGGGGCATGGTCGAGAAAATCACGTCGGGACGCCAGCCTCTGAAGGCTTGGACGGCGCTGGAGGCGACAAAACTGCCGTCTAGCAGGAGTCGGTCTAGCAATGTAGGATGGGGGCCGTTGACGCGCAGGTAGCTGCGCTGAATTGTGACCCCGTTGTGTTCTTCCGTGAGGTAAAATTTGCCCTGATATTGGGGATAAATCCGGCGCTGGGGATAGTTGGGCATTCCTGTGACGACTCGGACTTCGTGGCCGCGCTTGACTAGACCTTGCGCTAGTTCTGTCATCAGGGGGGCAATGCCGATCGGCTCTGGATAGTAGTTATAGGAATAAATTAGAATACGCATAATATTTAGTTTGAAGCAAATTGTCCTGCTGTCGCGTGCATCGAGCCTGCACCCGGTGAATTGCAGAGGATGTGGTTGGGTTCCCGGTAGCACAACAGGGGGCGACGTTAGGATCTCTTCCACCTGAGCGAAAGAAGCCGCCCTGACCGGGCGGGTATCGCGCCATCAAGTAATATTTTTGCGCATTACCAGGCAGTTGCGGCGATCGTCGGTACGGATATACCGAAGCTCGTCTGTGAGCTTGTACATGAACACCAGTCCCCTTTCTCCTTCTCTGTCCAAGGGATCGCGCTGCTCTTGCATGATCGAGTGCAGCTTTGCTTCTAAGTTGAAGGGTTGACCCCTGTCCCAAATCCTAATTTCTAAGTAATCGGCAAACACTTTTACCTCAATGTCTATGGGCGTCGCGGGGGGCAAGTTCTGGTGAGCGTGGCGGACAGCGTTTGTAAAGCCTTCGTTGATTATCAGCCGGCACTGCCACCAGAAATCCGCTGGTATCATGGGCAAAACGATATTCTCCAACCATTCCAAAACGGATGTTAAAGCCTTCAGGTCTGTTTCAACCTGAAGCTGCGACTCGGCCTTTGGTTGCTTGTCTTTCATCTTTCTTCCCCCTGGTCGGCCCCCACCACCGCTGTACTCAGCGCCGGAGGGAGAGGAAAAGGAGGGCAAGGTCTTGGCAACATATTAGTTAAGTCAAGCTTGAGTTGAAGAAGCCCGTTTTGCCTCAAGGTGAGCATTCCTTTCGCACCATTTACTCGCACAGCAAATGAGAGACTTCCGATACTGTAACCCGCCTCGGTAGGGCGTTTAAATAGGGAAAATTCCCGAGTCAGCTTGCGAGGCAGTGATTTGAGCTTGAACCGTGTTAGCAGTCGGTACTTTTCTAAACACAGGTGAGTTCTTCTCGTGCTCGAAAATCATGCTGGGATCGTTCGAGTAGAACCTCGAAGTCGCAAATTGCTAATTATTAATGCTCTGATTGCAGAGCTGGCAACTAGCTGCGCATTTTCTGGGCGTGTGAATTTTAACACTTAATGCTAACGTAGCTATCGCTAGCGATCGTCTGCTTGACTAAGTATCAAGTTCGAGTTCCCGCCGCCCGTCCCCAACAGCACCTGAAAGTTCAGGGGTGGGTTGTTGAGGGTTCCTAGACAGCGCCGCTATTTTTGTTAAACAGGACTGTTACAGTTTTAACAATTAGTTTGAGGTCATACACCAGGCTCCAGTTTTGTTGGTATTTTAAGTCTAAACGGATGACATCTTCAAAATCGCGGACTTGAGAGCGACCGTTGACTTGCCATTCCCCGGTCATCCCGGGTTTGACATCCAAACGCTGCCACTGAGGGACTTCGTAGCGCTCAACTTCGTCTGGGGTAGGCGGTCTAGTGCCGACTAGACTCATTTCTCCTTTGAGCACGTTCCAAAACTGCGGCAGTTCGTCGAGACTGGTTTTGCGCAAGATGCGCCCGACTTTGGTAATCCGCGGGTCGTTGTCATTTTTGAAAAATGCGCCAGAAGCTTGGTTTTTGATTTGGTCTTTCATCGCTTCGGCGTTGGTACACATCGATCGAAATTTCCAAATCCGAAATTGTTTGCCCATCCAGCCGCAGCGGGTTTGAGCAAAAAATATCGGGCCTGGATCGTTGATCGTGATGGCTGCAGCTATGGGTACGAGTAAAATTCCTGTAATCATCAAACCAACTATTGCCCCAACGACATCTATCAGCCGCTTCACCCACGATTGCACTGAGGGGTGGGTCATCGGTAGGTGATTGTCCGAGGGGTTTGTCTCTGTGGGAGTTGAGGTTGCAGAGGGTTGCTCGATAGTCAGCACTTGATCTAGGCTGGTGAGAGCAAATACTGCCATCACCTGCGGCTTGAGGCTTCGGAGCACCAAGTCGCTGCCGCGCTGTTTGGCAAATTTCAAGTTGCTGACTAAAGCACCGATTCCGCTACTGTCGATGAATGTGGTCTGACTGAAGTCTAGGACGATTTTGCTGGGAACGGTGTTTCCAGAGAAAAGTTGCTGGCAGGTTGTCTTGAAGTTTACCGCTTCAAGTACGCTCAAGCGCACGGGTATGTGAACTGAGGGAGTCTCGTCCAAGTACGTAACCCGAAAATCTGCCTCTGGGGTTTGGCTGACCATGAAGTCCTGGTTTCAAATTTCAAGCTGATGTCTTTAGCTTATTCTGTCCTAGCAGCTCCTTCTTAAGCTAGCTTTATACAAACTTTACAAAAACGCCTTAAAACTCGCCCGCCGAGAGTGATATCCAAGGCAAAAATAGACTTGAGTCTACCAGTCGCTGTTTTAGCCCCAAGATTTTTGAACGCAGTCGCTGCCAAACTTTGACATCGGAATCAAGATTTTTGTGGATTCAGGCCGATTAATCTTGTCGTTAATAATTTTTTTGCCTGTCTTGCACAGGATAGCCACCGCAGTTAACAGTTAACAGCTAACACAGAAGTCAACAGTTAACCGTTAACTGCAAAACCCCCGTAACAAGTGCCGGAGGATGAGGTTAAGAATTGTAGACGTTTTCTGACTGGGAAGTTTCGCGGGTGATGGGTTTGACTTTGGCTTTGGCTTTCGCTGCGTTGCGTTTGAGGGCCTGGAGACGAGCTTCGTATTTAGCCCGCTGCTGTTTTTTGGAGGTTTGCTCAATTAAGGTTTTTAAGGCACTGCCGAGGCTTTTGTAGGCGTTTGGGAGTGTGTAGCCGAAGCGGGTAGCCAGGGCGAGGGCTTTTTCGTCGGCGTCTACTGCTTCTTTTAAACTTTTCTCTCCGTTGTTTTTTTGGTAAAGTCTCCAGCCGGAGACGCCGCACAGGGATAGGGCCAGTATTAACAGCAAGCCGTCTTGCACCCAAAGTTCACCGACGGCGCCGCCTAAACCAATGGCGAGGGCTGCCATTTCCCAACCATCTCTGGGGATGGTGTCGTTTTGGATTCTGGCGACTTCGTGCCAAAATAGGAGGTTGCGCTGATCCATTGCTAGCTGTTCCCAGCGGATCAGGTCTATTTGGATTTCTACCTGGTCTTTGCCTATTTCTTCGCTCCGGATCAGGGTAGGATTAACTTCTATTGTTTTTTCTACTGTTACCCAACTTTGGAGTTCTGGGGGCAGTATATTTTTCAAGCGCCGGATCTCACTCATCTCGGCTCTTGCTGTAGAGGTTGCATAGGATGTCATAGCTCCGGCCTATTGATTTTCCAAAGGTTAATATGTGTCTATTTCTGGAGTATAGCAAACCTTGAATCCAAATATAGTCTAGCAACGGGGGTCGATCGACCAATACTTGCAAATTTACTTGATTTTACTCGAAGAGGGCGATCGCAACTGCCTGCTCGATCATTGACTTTCGACTATTTCATCAACGGTTCGATTTCTTGTAGCAATTTCGACCAAGCCGACAAAACTTCCGGCTTAGAAGTTATGCCTTTTTGAACTCCCACCCCTTTGTTCAATACTTCAGAAATTCTGTAATAACCGTGCCGCCGAGCTTCGCCTGTTAAACTCACTCCCCTCTAACTCTACCTGGGTTTATAGGAGCTTTTAAATTGTTCTACTGCAACTGTCATAAGTCCAGCAATCCATAATCGACATCAACATTTTTTCCATCTTCGTCTCGAAACTCCATCACTTCTAAACGGATAATTTTCGGGGAGTTTGACGGTCGAGAAACTCTAGCAAATCTAAATAAATCATTTGTGTACAACCAACATTTTTATTTAATTTTAATTTTATTAAAATTAAATAAAAATTGCAATAGTTTCTTAACCATGCTAAAATTTTGACAGCTCTCGTAAAAACGTCTAAGATGCTTTTACCTTGTATCCCAATACTTTCTACAGAATTTTCTGGAGAACCATAAGGGCTAAATAAACAACAATTTATTGACAATTCGGACTGTAATTTACCGTCGTTTTTCCTGATTACTAACAGCTTCTGCATTTTTTGATTTCTCTGCTACCTAGCACCATCTCTGATTAACAACATTTTTGGGCGTTGCTGAATAGAGGTATGAACCTATTTTGTTTGGAATTAAAAAAATCAACCATACTTGGCTTATGGCAATTGTGAAATCTTCAATTATACCTGTATTAAGCAACGCCAAATAATTAAAGTGACTTGAGAAGACCGCTTTCTAACTGATAAATTGCTGCCATGATTCCGCTTTCAGGATTTGTAAGCAGGGACTTTTTGACATCTTTCAAGTATTCTACAATGTGTTCCCGCAAAATCGGTCTTTCTACTTTGACTGTGTGATTGTAATCCCACAAATCCCAAATGATAATCCCGATGCCGACAATCGGGTCGATTAAACTTACTCCCAACTGACTCGCAACTGTACCGCCTGTTTTTGTGGCAACTTTGGCGGCGGCTTTGCTGGCAACTTTGGCGGTAACTTTACTACCAACTTTAGCTGCGACTCCCAAAATTAAGGGTTTAGCAACCAAGTAACCGCTACCGCCAACTAATACTTTTAATGATAAATTCGAGACGTTTCCTTTGTCGCTAATTGTGGTAGCAATATCGTTCAAATATTTGTCCCACTGTACCTGCGGTATGCTATAATTGTTTTGAACTACTTTAACATTTTTGCTAACTTCTGATATGTACAAATTAGCAGTATCTTGAGTGATTAATTGAAAGCGCAGTTGAGCGTTTTTTGGCACCAGCACGCGGTTAGCAAATTCTCTTTGAAAGTCCTCGGTTAATTTTTCTGAAACAGCACGAGATGCTGCTGTCATATCAAATCTGTTGAGTACGGCTGATTTCACGAAATTAAAAGGTACGGTAAACTCCATCTTTTTTTGATTGAAGTAATCGAAGTACCAATCGAGGAAACTGTTGTCAACTCGCGCGATTACTTCGGTTTCCCATTTGTCCAACTCTTTAGATGCGAAAGTTTCGGCAGTTATATGAGATTGTTGGATAGCGTTTTTAACGTCTTGGTTGACTTTGCTAAAATCGTGTGGCGGCGAGACTACAACTGCTGTGGTTCCCGTATTTGTTAGTGACTGGGAAATTAGAAAGTTACCTAATAGGGGAATGATAACTACTAAAATTACGATCGTCCAAATCATCGGTGTCACTGTTTTGATAAACTGACCGATAACTCTGAGACGTTCTGTTTTCTCTGAATAGCTAATTTCTTCCTTGTCTTGACTCATGGCGGTTTCTCAACTGATGAGAGTTGGGCTAGTTTCGATTATAGGCGATCGTACCTGCGATCGTGTTACGGGCGTGTGGCCTGAGATTCTGGAAGGGTTGGGGAAAAGTGCGCGCTAGTGAAGCTATCCCACAGAAAATCGCCAGTTTTTAATTCTTGACTGCATAGAAATTAAAGTGGTACTATTTTTGAATAGATCTCAAGCTGTTAATATGACCTTAGATCCTTTGCTCCGCAAGCTAGCAGCCATAAATCAAGCTTTATCTGCCATTTCAGCAGAAACCTGCACGGTGGCAGGATGCAATCAAGCAGTTTCAAAACCCGGTCACAAATTATGCTACGAACATTGGAAAGCTAACAACGCTCAACCCGTGTCAGCGCCCAAACCTAAACCCCAACAATCCTCTTCCCCCTCACTTCTGTCCGCTACCAGCATCAGCGAGAAACTAGAAATATCAAAGCACAAAGTCAATCCGATTTTAGCGGAGTTAGGATTGGTAAACAAAGAGCGCAACGGCTGGGTAGCCACTAAGCGGGGAATAGGTTTTGGGGCGGTGGAAAAAACCTACCCTCAAGATAACACTCCTTATGTGCTTTGGCCAGAATCTATACTGACAAATCAAGTTTTTCTAGCGACTATTGAGAGTCTTAAAGGTGACAATTCAGAACAGAGCAAAACAGAAGTAAACACAAAGCTAGGGTTCCGCGAGAAGTTTCGGGCGAGTGCACAGCATCGAACAACCGACGGTCATTTTGTGCGGTCTAAAGCTGAAGTTTTGATTGATAATTGGCTCTATATGGCGGAGCTTGTTCACGCCTATGAACGCCGACTACCCATAGAGGAAGAAGCTTACTGTGACTTTTATATTCCTGGGGGAAAGGTGTATATTGAATACTGGGGATATGAGAACAACCCGGAGTATGTGGCGCGTAAGGAAGTGAAACAAGAACTATATCAGAAGTACGAACTCAACCTGATTGAGTTAACAGATGAACACATCAAAAATTTGGATGATTATTTGCCTAGAATGTTATTAAAATTTGGCGTAATTGTAAATTGATTGAAAAGTACGACCGCACTCTTAATCCACGTTAATCTGCGTTAATCTGCCTGTATCAGCGGTGCATAAAAAAATAAAATAGCGATCGCCCTTTAACCCTCCCTCAAACTCGATTGTCCTTTATGCTAAACATCAACCGCAGGTAAAGGAATCTCATCGCCGCACTCATAAGCAGTCTCTACCCACAATTCCCTAGCTTCCTCAATGTTCTCCGTCGCTTCCGACAAAGTTTCACCTACAGACATACAACCCGGAAGGTCTTTTATTATGGCTGTATAACCTTCAGATTCTCGGTAAAAACTGATACCATATTTCAGGCTCAAGTAATAATCTAGAGATTTAAGCTTGACTTTCATCTTCTAATTAAAAGAGCGATCGCACACTTCATCCGCGTTCATCTGCGTCAATCCGCCTACATCAGCGGTTCCTAAAAAAATAAGGTGAGCAACGCCCACCTTACTCTCTTACTAAAAACGATTAAACCTTCGCTTCATTCTTCACCAAATTACCCCAACCCAAATCCTTCAGCGAATTATTCCGGCGCAGCGGACGAGTCACCAACTCCAAAATATCCCGCGCATTACCAAAGCCGTGAATCTGAGCAAAAGTAAACTCAACAGACCACTTAGTATTAATCCCCCGCGCTTCCAAAGGATTAGCGTGAGCCATACCAGTAATCACCAAGTCAATATTCTGCTCGTAAATCCGCTGAAGCTGATTGTAATTGTCCGGTTTCTCCACAATCCGAGGAGTAGGAACTCCCATCTCGTGACAAGTTTTTTCTAACAAAGCCAATTCTGCCGCCTGATAGCGCTTGTCCATGTAAGGAATTCCGATTTCCGGGCAAGTCATGCCGCAGCGAATCAAGAAACGTGCTAAAGAAATCTCTAGCAAATTGTCTCCCATAAAGAAGACAGATTTACCGCGAATTATTTGCAGGTAATCTTCCAAGCCAGCCCAGATTTGCGCTTCCCGTTCGTCCAAACCTTTTGGTTCAATTCCCAATACTGAGCAAATCTTTTCAATCCAAGCGCGAGTTCCGTCAGGGCCGATCGGGAATGGCGAACCAATTAGCTTACA
The DNA here is from genome assembly GCF_013179805.1 of Microcoleus asticus IPMA8. Classification (GTDB taxonomy): domain Bacteria; phylum Cyanobacteriota; class Cyanobacteriia; order Cyanobacteriales; family Microcoleaceae; genus Microcoleus; species Microcoleus asticus. The sequence goes on from NZ_SRRZ01000073.1 coordinate 31,079, forward strand.
CTTGCGGCGGCGCATCAACGTAGAAGCAGTGCGCGACAAGAACGGATTCATGCCCGATACATAATAGCCTTCTTCCAAGACTGGCAATTCAGTGTAGCGCTTGGAAGGAAGCCAACCGGAAACTTTGATTCCTTGCTTCTTCAATTCTAGAGTTAGCTGAGTAACAACCGGATCGGGCAAAGAACCGAAAAGTACCAGCGGTGTGTGCTTGACATATTCCGATTCATCTGCTGCAACTTCCTCTTTTTTCTTGCCGAAATTCAGCAGTTGAGAGATAGCATTGCGTTCTTGTTTCTGAGATTCCATCACGGGCGCTTTCTCAGGGCATTTAGCAGCCATCGCTGCTAAAACGGTATCTTCCCCTTGAGTAAAAGCGTAATCCAAGCCGTTAGCGCGCGCTGTGACGATGGGAATGCCAATTTCTGCTTCGAGTTTCGGCGCTAACCCTTCCAAATCCATTTTGATGATTTCGGTGGTGCAAGTGCCGATCCAGACAATTACACTCGGGTTACGATCGCGCTTAATTTGCAAGCACAGCCGCTTCAACTCATCATAGTCGTTTAACTGAGCGGAAATATCGCCTTCTTCCAACTCAGCCATCGCATAGCGAGGCTCAGCAAAAATCATCACGCCCATTGCGTTTTGCAAGAAATAGCCGCAAGTCTTAGTACCGATGACCAAGAAAAAGCTATCTTCAATTTTTTGATAAAGCCAAGCTACGCAGCTAATCGGACAAAAAGTGTGATAATTGCCTGTTTCGCATTCAAAGTTTAAAGCTTCCGGTTCATTAGTAGTAATAGCAGTCATATTTCAAATGTTCTCCCTTTAAATTGTTTTTAGTCTCGAACAGGACAGGCTCGCCTAGCGAGGAAATACCTGGATTTTGCGATCGCCTCGCTGCTCTCGCGGACGAGAGAAATAGGTTATTTTTTCTATCAAACGCGAACAGGCACAGGAGCGAAAAAAAATCTGTTTTTTGCGATCGCGCTGAAGCAGCGAACAATAATAGAAATACCTGGTTTTGGCGTAATTCCCCTGAAAAATAGATGCAGCCCACTCAATATTTCCGCAGCAGCCGCAGCATCCAAAATTTGGGCTAAAAAATTCTGCGCGAGGGCATATAATCCCTCACAGCAGGGATTTAGTGTTCTTCAACTCGCTAAGCCAAAAAGCCTTTTGGCAGTTGTGAGTTTGAGCTAATAAAATAATTAACAGCTCACAACTCACAACTCACAAATAGAGCGGGAAACTTCAAGACTAGGAGAGACGCGGGCGATCGCAACAACCTCACTTAAAATCCGACAAAAAGCCCGAAATTTCTTCATCCTCATCGTCGGAATCCAAATCGCCGAGACCTAAAGCATCTAAATCATCTTCGTCAGGATCTCCGGTAGTTGCTTCCCCCAGATCGTCAAGTCCGAGATCGTCGAGGTCATCGTCATCAGATACAGAGAAATCGTCAATACCGTCTTCGTCCAAGTCGCCCAGATCCATGTCTAGGTCATCTGAGGTCGCTGTCCCAAACGGATCGGGTATTTCTTCCGCGACAAAATCTTCATCTTCTTCCCCAAACGGATCGGATATCCCCGCTTCGAGATCCCCAGAGGTCAAAGTCCCAAATTGTGAGGATGCTTCTTCATCATCATCGCCGAGGTCGAGACCGCCCAAAGCCGAGGCTTCTTCATCGTCATCGCCGAGGCCGAGACCGTCCAAAGCCGAGGATTCTTCTTCCTCGTCATCGCCGAGGTCGAGACCGCCCAAACCCAAGGCTTCTTCTTCCTCGTCGTCGCCGAGGTCGAAGTCAGATACGACATCTTCCTCGTCGTCGCCGAGGTCGAAGTCAGATACCACGTCTTCCTCATCCTCACCCATATCGAAGTCAGATACCGCGTCTTCCTCATCATCGCCGAGGTCGAGACCGTCCAAAGCCGAGGCTTCTTCCTCATCGTCGTCCAGGTCGAAGTCGGAGACTGCTTCTTCCTCATCGTCGTCCAGGTCGAAGTCGGAGACTGCTTCTTCCTCGTCATCGCCCAGATCGAAGTCGGAGACTGCTTCTTCCTCGTCATCGCCCAGGTCGAAGTCAGAGACTGCTTCTTCCTCAAACTCATCGAAGGATTCCTCGTCGGAGCTCAGTGCTGACGCAGCAGCAGCCAGACCGGCCGCTCCGGCGACTCCAGCGACTACTCCGGCTGCTGCTAAGCCCGCACCGCCCAATTTATTAGATTGGGCATCAGCGGGTGCAGCAGTTGCTGTTTGAGCCGCTGCGGGTGCAGCAGTTACTGTTTGAGCCGCTGCGGGTGCAGCAGTTACTGTTTGAGCCGCTGCGGGTGCAGCATTTACTGTTTGAGCCGCTGCGGGTGCAGCATTTACTGTTTGAGCCGCTGCGGGTGCAGCAGTTGCTGTTTGAGCCGCTGCGGGTGCAGCAGTTGCTGTTTGAGTCGCTGCGGGTGCAGCAGTTGTTGGAGTTTGGCTGGCCGTTTGTTGCGCCGTACTTGAGGGCATACCCAGGGCCAGGTCCGGGTCAAAATTTAGCCCCAACACTTCGATCAGGCTGTCTGCATCCGCCTTCAGTTTTGAGAAGGGCAGCATTAATTGCTGGAGTTCCGGCTCCAGGGCAGCCGCAATTCCCAGGATGAGGTAAGAAACAGGCCTTTTCCCGCCGTCGGGTGTGGCGACCGTGTTCTCAGCCGTCATGTGCAGGAGCAGCCAAGCCCGATTAACCTGGTAGTAGTCCAACCACTTCTGTTTGAGAGCAACTGAAAAAGTATCAAAAAAAGCCATAACCTCTTTATCCTCATCCTGATCGCTAGACCTATTAAACCATCATCAGGTCTAGCTCATCTTCCTCCTTCTTGACCACTGGTTGCACTGGATTTAGGTAAAAATCTGATAGCAGCGAGAATAATTCGCGATCGGGCGTGTCGTTGGGCACTACTCCTTCGGGCATGGCCAAAATCTGGTCGGCGATGTTGAGGTAGTAATCGCACACGTAGTTGAGGGAAGGATCGCTCTCGGCCATCTCAAACAATGTTTTGCCTTTGACGCGAGAAACGCGGATGTCTTCAATCAAGGGCAGCACTTCCAGCACCGGCATCGGTACAGAGTCAATGTACTTGTCGATCAAGTCGCGCTTTGAGGTGCGGTTGCCAATTAAACCGGCGAGTCGCAGCGGGTGAGTGCGGGCTTTTTCGCGGACTGAGGCGGCGATACGGTTGGCTGCAAATAAAGCGTCGAACCCGTTGTCGGTAACAATCATGCAGTAGTCGGCGTAGTTCAAGGGGGCTGCAAAACCGCCGCACACTACGTCGCCGAGCACGTCGAACAGGATGATGTCGTATTCATCGAAGGCATTTAGTTCTTTGAGCAGTTTGACTGTTTCGCCGACTACATAGCCGCCGCAGCCAGCTCCTGCGGGAGGGCCACCTGCTTCTACGCAGTCAACGCCGCCATAGCCTTTGTAAATGACATCTTCGGGCCAAACGTCTTCGTAGTGATAGTCCTTTTCCTGAAGGGTGTCAATAATTGTCGGGATCAAGAAGCCAGTGAGGGTAAATGTGCTGTCGTGCTTTGGATCGCAACCGATTTGCAAAACTTTTTTGCCGCGCTTGGCTAAGGCAACGGAGATGTTGCAGCTTGTTGTCGATTTGCCAATTCCACCTTTTCCGTAAACTGCGAGTTTCACTCTTTGTTCTCCTATAGGTTTCTATCAAAACTATGAGGGCTGGGGTTTGATGCTTTTTTTCGACGCCCAACTGCAATAGCTCAATTGCACTAGCCGACGTTGCAATAGCCCAACTGCAATGCCCTTACTTTCAGTCGATTTGAGATTTCAGATTTTAGATTGACTCCACAGATGAATCTGGGGCTTCTCCCTAATGTCTAAAATTTTTCGCTCTCGACGACTTTTGTTTGGGGCTTGTATCCGTCTTTGGGGTAGGCCAATTTTCGAGCCTGCCCTAAGTCACCTCGTTGAAAGCATTATTAGCTAACTTGCGAGGAAAAGAAAGGGGGCGTCTAAATGAAAATGCTAGTAAATTTGTTTATTTTGCACTTGTGGGAATCTTAACTGGTTTTTTGAACTAAAAATCTATTTTTATAATCTTTTTAGATTTTTAATTACTTTTAAGATATTTTTTTAATATAAAGAGGTACAAAAAAAAAAAAAAAATTAACTTCTCAAACAATCTGGGCTTTTGGCTTTGGGGCTGGGATGCAGGCAGTTGATGGCTTGTGCGGGTAACTTGAACGGGCACAAAGGCGCTAGTGGATGAGGTAAACGAGAGAGTGAGTTTGGCCCAGTTGGATGGGGGGAGGGCAAAGTGATGTTAGCTTTCTGCTGTTGTGGGTAATTTTGCTGGGGTTTTGAGTGTTGTGTAAAAAATTGTGAATTTTTAGGAATTGGTGGGAGATTGGGGGAGGGGAAGAGGAGGACTGTGGGACTGTGGGAGAATATTATTTTTTCCCAATGAGGTAGGGTCGAGAGAAGATATTACTATCCTCTCCCTCCCATTCGGAAACGTGCTTGCCAGTTTCCTAGCACACGGCTACTCGGGTGTACTCTTGTCATTTGAGGGCTTCCCCTTCTTCCGACTTGCTTGAGGTTTCTTTCCTGAAGATAGGAGTTCCAGGTTGTGTTTCCTGATTGATTCCAAGTCGGTTTTAGTTTTCACATCGTGACAATGCCGATGCAATAGTTGAAGATTTTTGTACTCATCCTTACCTCCAAAGGCTCTGGGGACGATAGGGTCAACTTCTATTATACCAATTTCCTAAAGTCATGCTACAGATAGAGCATCTAAAATAAATTCCCATCCCGTCAAAGAAGCAATAACTTCCAACGTCAACTT
>NZ_SRRZ01000074.1 GCF_013179805.1 Microcoleus asticus IPMA8
ACAAGTTAAACACAGAGGTACTGGAATCATAATGAATACTCCTATATTTATTGTTTCAAGCACTGCATAGCCCTTAACTGAACCGTATTGGATTAAAGCGGAGATAGCCCTTTGGCGATCTGTTTCTTTCAGAACTTCCCTTGCCCTTTCGACAATTGGATCTAGAAATGTCCGCCACTCCTGTTTTTGCTTATTAAAACAACCAAATTTCCACGTAACAATTTGTCCCACAATTTCATCACCCAGGCGACACTCCTTAAACTCAGCAATCCCCGCAGCCGCTAAAAAATATGCCCGATATCCATAAAATTTATCCCACCCAACCTTAAACTTAACCAACGCTTTAATAAACGCTTCCTTCTCCTCCTTCCTAACCTCCTCACGCCCCAACCACAGCAAAATAACCTCTTTCCACTGCTTGTCAAAAATGCGATACCTAGCATCAGGATGTTGCGGATTCTTAGGAATATGATTCAAGAAAAAGTGCCAATCCTCAACCGCCAACGCCGCAAAATATTCCTGAAACGTCGGATGGTAAAAAGCATAAATCCCCTCCGCCGTCTCCGCATCCCTCGCGACTAAATTCAGCCAACCCAAACGACAAGCTAACTCAAACTGCGATGCACCCATCACCCGATATCCCACACTTTCTCGCAACTGAAACCGTGACGTTTCATTCAACATCCCAGAAAGTGCCAATTTCCCCAAAGCCGCATTCAAATCCTGCTGCTGAATCCAATTCAGGCGGGGTTCCTTCCACTGATACAAAGTAGTCACAAATCGCCGATAAAGCTTCGCCTTAGTATCCGGCAAATCCCCATCCAACGACTGCCAATTGCCGCACAGCAGCGAACATCTGAGGGGATTTTTCACTAAATCTCGGATTCGCTCTTTTCCTGTTGCTGCTAATGCTTCGCGTAGCTGTTGAGAAAGCACCCCCCCAGCCCCCCTTGGTAAGGGGGGAGTAAGAGTTTCCCCGGCTTCTCCTAATTGTTGAGAAAGCACCCCCCCAGCCCCCCTTGGTAAGGGGGGAGCAAGAGTTTCATCTTCTCTTGTGTGCTCCCCATCTTTTCTTGTCCCCCCCCTTACCAAGGGGGGGTTAGGGGGGGTTCCAAACCATTTATCAATAAACATCCCCACCTGTTCGGGATAGGAAAACTCCAGAGTGCGATAAGTATCAAAAGTATCCAACGCAGTGCCGATCGCATCCCAAACATTCTGCCGACAACTTAGCACAATTCGCGCCCTTTGAATGCAGCCGCCCGTTCTAATTTGCCGCTGAATTTCCGCCAAAGGATTGCCATCTCCCACCGCCATCTCATCCGCCCCATCCAACACCAACCACACGCGCTCAGCATTAAATTGTGCTACAAAATCATCCTTAATTTCCGCCGTCGCCTCAGCCTTCCCAACTCTCTTAATTGCCGCCAGCAGCCAATTATCAAATAAATACGGCTCTAATTCCTTCCCCTGCAAATCCGCCAAGGATACCCAAATTACAATTGCCTCGGAAATTTCAGCCGCTACCCAATTCGCAATCTGCCGCAATAGCGTTGTTTTTCCCGCCCCCGCTTCCCCTATAATTCCTAACCGCTTCCCCTTGCTTTTCGGGCTACTTCCTTGCTGGATTACTTGCTCAAGAAACTCGCTGTGTTCAAACCCTTGAGTAATTTGTTTTTTTCGGTAAAAATTTAAACCTTCTTCAGCCGCAACATTTTCGCGTCGCTGAGTCACTTTCTGCCGTTCCACCAATCCCAGCGGCACATAAACATCATTTATTTTATGGTTGCCAAAAGTTAGCCGATCGCTACTAAGTCGCTGCTGTTCTTTCTCGTCTAAAATCTGCTTGCAAATAGCTTGCCAATCAATCGGTCGATAAGCAATCCGGCTTTTTTCAACTATCTCCTCAAGCCAAGCGTGCATCTCTTGAGTTGTGCTGTCGAACCGCGTTAAACTCTGCCCAGCAAAAATCTGAAAAACCTTATCATTGTCCTTGATTTCCTGAGCAAAGTATGCAGATACCAACGCAAATAATTCTTGCTCTAACTTTGTCTTGTAGGGTGCGACCTCGCAATTTTCTATGGCAATTTCCAGCAATTTTTGCTTAACTTCTTCAACCTGATTCTGCTTTAACTCATCTGCGGAAGTCAGCAGCAATTCTATTTCATCTAATCCTGTAATGGGAATCCCTGACGGGACTGTTTCTTTATCGACTTGTTCTAATTCTAATTTCAGCTTTTCGAGCTTTCGTTTCAACCAATCAAAATCCCGCCGCCTGTCTTGCAGCGAATAGGCAAAACTCTCTCGGTTAGCCGCATTTTTTGGCTCGATTTCCTGTTTGCATTCTGAGGCGATTTGTTGCTGAGCTTTCAGGAAAGAAGTTTTCAGCGCTTTTTCTAAATCGTGATTGACAATTTTTCCGTTTCGTGAAATTTTTTTTATTCCCGTCAAACAAGCATGATTGAGTGCATCATTGACTTGACTTCCCAAAATGCCTTGCCAAGCGACTGTGAAAAGCAAGCCCAAGGTAATCGGATCTGACATTTGACGGTTCTCCTGATGCGCTGCTGGAAGCGGGTTATTTCAATGATAGGCGATCTAGTTTAGTTGCGGGCGATCGACCTATGCTGAAATCATTACATCAAAACTTCGATCGTCAGATCAAAAGTCGATCGCTAAAACATTGAATTTAAGCAAAACCTTCAACTATTTTTCTAGGATTACCACGAAATCCTCAATCATCACATCAAAGGTGCGAGCCAGCTTGTGGACTGCTGCAAAATCAACCATTGCCATCCCCTGAGAACGGGCATAATTGCTAATGGTACTGTAGCCCACGCCCGATCGCTCCGCAACCTCTTTGAGCGTCCATCCCTTCTCGGCAGCCAACTCTCGAACCCGCAATCTGACTAAGCCTTTGCTCATATTCACTATTTACAAAATTTTGGATTTAGTATAATATATCAAAAAGCGATCGCCCCCGGTCTGCAAACTAAAGACGATCGCCAGTTAAAATTAATCCCGACAGATAATTTCTGTCGATCGCACTTAGCAGAGATAGATTTAGCTACCACCACCAGATGCAACTACAATGATATCAGAAAATCAGTTAAGAGCGTCAGCGATCGGCGCATCAAAAATTATTCACAAATCGTCGATCGTCAATCCGCGATCGAGATTTGTCACCGAAGAAACAGTGGCACTCCTGTTCAACATATCACCCGAACAGATATACCGGATCGAATGCTGCCACAACGTGGTGTACGTTCATGCCAAAGGCCTCAGTCGATTTGTCAGCTACGCCGATTTTCCGCCAATCTTAGAAGTAAAACCGCCCTGCGCTCAAGATTTTGTCGCATGGTACAAACGCTGGAAACGGACACAAGCACCAGAATTTTGGACTAAATTCTATACGTACAACTTCAAAACGGCTGTTTCAGTTGACAGCTTGCTTGAGTGGGGTAAATTAGTCGCTACAGTTAAATCGGTAATTTCTGCATCAGCGCTGCAACAGCTACGAGATGTTTACGCTCAAGAAAAAACATTGATGGAAAATTTTTAAACAGTTTTCAAGCGTAAGGTGAGCACGGAGCACCTTACGCTCAAGAGTGCGATCGACTGATTTGTATCATTGTAGACGTTGGCGATCGGCAGTAAACAAGATTTATTCATAATCACTGGTTTAAAAAAGAGATTTTGAGCGATCGCTTTTATCCGGGTGAATTAGCGGCGCATGATTTGATGGAATGAGAGAAGGCGTTAGGTGTTAATTTTTGTGACTTTTGAGTAAAAATAAGGCGTTAGGTGTTAATTTTTGTGACTTTTGAGTAAAAATATTGCTGTGATAACTGTTATGAAGGATGAAAGTTTTTTTGAAGAATTTGCATTTCTCCTGGTTAAGTATCAAGCAACTAATAAAGCCAATAAATATCGAGGCGTCCCTCTTTCTAGTATATGTTGGACCTTGAGAGGACTTCTGAATATGCGTACTGAAGGAGTGAACCTGACTTCAGACGAACTTCTTTTTCTAAAAGAATGGGAATGGATAATCGAGCTTTCTCCCTCCAATCCTCTTTATAAAATTCTTAAGAAGGTTGACTCAGGTCAGAAACTGAGTAAACAAGAAAGGATGGCTTTGGAACTAGAGCAACAAGAAGTAAAGCTTATTTGGAAAAAAGAGCAGCAACGAGAGCAACAACAAAGGGAACGAGAGCAACAAGAAAAAAAGCTGGCTTTGGCACGAGAGCAACAAGAAAAAAAGCTGGCTTTGGCACGAGAGCAACAAGAAAAAATAAATAAAGAGAGGCACTTGGCTGAACTAGCGACAAAATACCGAGTCAGTAGCTCCTATTCATCTATCTCTAATCGTCTGTATGACCTTCTTTGTCAAATTGACAGAGGAAATCAACTGAGTGATTCAGAGGTGATATGGATGAAATTGAATCGGTTTTATGAACCGATAGAAATTTCTCGCAAAATGCAGCACTTTGCTGGACTGAAGTTTATGTACAAAGCTACTAAAAATCAGGATTCATTACCCTCAAGTAATCTCTATAAAATCCTGAAACGAATTGACGAAAACCAGCCACTTAGCACTAAAGATATTCAATGGTTAAAACAGGAAAAACTATCAGAAACACTTGCTATTTTTGAGGAACGAGAAGCCTTACAACAAATAGTATTTTCTCAGCTAAAAACTAAGTATCAAGCAACTAAACATCTGGATTCATCTTTATTTAGTCCGCTCTATCAAATTCTGAAAAAGCTGGATGCGGATAAGCAGTTGAGCTTATTAGATATTAATTGGCTAGAAGAGCATCAACTGAGCGAAACGCTTGGCATTGTTGTAGAAATTGAAAATAATCGGCACTTTGCTGAACTGAAGATTAAGTATAAAGCTACCCAATATGAGGATTCATCCCTCTCTAGCCATCTGTATAAAGTTCTTAAAAAAATTGATTCAGCAAGTCAGCTAGGTGAGCCAGATATTAACTTTCTGAAAAAGCGTAAGCTGACTGAGACGATCGCGATCGCTCTTGACAAATGTGCTGCTAGTCTGAAGTCCAAAATCAAGTCGGGAGAGCAGTTGAGTGAGGCTGATATTGATTGGGCGAAACAGAATGGACGTGAGGATGTCATTACTTTTGCCCAAGAAAAGGAATTTGCTGCTCTGAAGTCGAAATATGATGTCTCGAACTATAAAGATAAATCACCTTCGAGTCCGTTGTACGCAATTCTGCAAAAGCTGGATAAAGGAGAGCGAATTGAGGAGATAGATGTAGCTTGGCTGGAGGAGAATAAACTTGAAGCATCTCAACCTAGCTATAGCCATTATGGGTGGCACGAAGAGCGCCGATCTCAAGGGCAGAAACTTTTCTCTGGCAAGATTTGGACTGCTTACCACAAAAACGAAGCAACTTTCTATGAAGAGGACTACAAGCACACTGGAAATAAATGGAACTTGCCTAATGCCAGCAGTCATTGGCGCAAGGCGAATGAACCTAGAAGTGCATTGAAGCTGACGGAAAATCTAGACTTCAACCAAATAAAAGAAAATAAATTAAAGTCAGCTTTACTAACAACTAGGGGCGGTGCTTTCCGAGATATCTATAAACTAGATGATGCAGAAAAGTGCGCTCTCAAAGCGATTGAGTATCAGCCTCAGAGTCATCATCCTTACACTTTAATGGGAGCTATTTGTTTTGAGCGGGGCGAATTCTTAGAGGGTGAGCGTTGGTTTAATGAGGCAATTAAACGCGGTGCTTCTCCCAGAGATCAGGATGCGGAAATGAAGCGGGTTGTCAAAAATGCCAAGGATGAGAATAAACGGCGGGAAGTGATAAACTATCTGCTGGAGAAAGATTCCAGACGCTATGCTTGGGCTAACTCTTATCTAAAGCAGTCAAAAAACAAAGCTAAGTGATATCAATTCCGGTTGCACTCCTTATGATACGGAGGAAACGGCAATGCCGTTTCCCTACCCAGATTAATTGTAGGGAAACGGCATTGCCGTTTCCTGACTTTGGTTGGTAATATTAATTCTCTCCCTTTACCTTCCAATACCCACATATTGGAAACCAGCCACTTCTAAAGCCTTCTTATCTAAGAAATTGCGGCCGTCAATCATCACCGGATGATTCATCAACTTGGCCATTTTATCGTAATCTAAATTGCGAAACTGTTCCCAGTCTGTCACCAACACCAAAGCATCGCAACCGTCGGCCAACCTTTCCGGGTCAGTTTCTACCAAAACTCCCGACAAACCGTGACGCATTCCAGTTTGAGAAACAATCGGATCGTAAGCTTTAACTTTCGCTCCCAATCGGTTCAAACTCTCGATTAAATTCAGCGAAGGAGCATCCCGCAAATCGTCAGTATCCGGCTTGAAAGTCAAACCCAAAAGTCCGACTGTTTTACCTTTGAGAATCTTCAAAACGTGCTGCAACTTTTCAATAGCAATCAACCGCTGGCGTTCGTTTACTTCCACTGCAGCTTTCAGCAAATGCGCCTCGTAACCGTAATCCTCAGCAGTGTGAACTAAAGCTGAGACATCTTTCGGGAAACAAGAACCGCCCCAACCAATGCCAGCTTGCAGAAACTTGCCACCAATCCGCGAATCTAAACCGATACCTTTCGCTATTTGGGTAATATCTGCACCGACGCGATCGCAAATATTAGCAACTTCATTAATAAAGCTAATCTTCGTAGCCAAAAAAGCATTCGCTGCGTACTTAATCATCTCCGCTGAACTGATATCTGTCATCACCACAGGAACCTCCGGCAAAGACGGATTCTCTGCAAACTTGCGATCGACAATCGGCCGGTATAACTGTAGCATCATATCCATAGCCCGCCGAGAGTTGCTGCCGAGAACAATGCGATCGGGATTAAAAGTATCGAAAACAGCACAGCCCTCCCGCAAAAACTCCGGGTTGCTAACCACATCAAATACCACACCTTTTTTTGCTGCTACTTCCTCACCCGTAGCCGCATCATTGGTTTGAGCTTTTTGACGTTCCGCCAAACCGTCGAGGACAATCCTCCGCACCCAGTCCCCGGAACCTATCGGCACCGTAGATTTATTGACAATGACTTTGTAATCGCCGTCGAGGTGAGCTCCAATTCCACGAGCAACCGCTTCCACGTAGCGAGTATCGCTTTCCCCAGTAGGCAAAGGAGGAGTCCCCACGGCAATAAACAAAATATCCCCGTGAGAGACTCCTGCTGCTAAATCCGAAGTAAATTCTAGATTGCCCGCCGCAGATGCAGAGGACATTAATTCAGACAGTCCGGGTTCAAAAATAGGCGACTGTCCAGACTTCATTAATTTAACTTTTTCTTCGTTGTTGTCTACGCAAATCACGTGGTGGCCTATGTGAGCCAAACAAGTGCCGGTGACTAAGCCAACATATCCTGTACCGATAACACAAACTTGCATAGAAATCTCCTCAAAGCTAGTAAATAAATCAGGTAGGAATTGAGAATCGGGAATTTAGAATCGGGAATTGGGAATCGGGAATTGGGAATCGGGAATTGGGAATAAGGAAGATTTTTTCCCTCCCCCTCACCCAGTCTCTCCCTCTCCCAGTCTCTACTTTTGGTTTCCCTCAATGCGATCGCGAAAATCTTTCACAGTCAACTCTAAACCTTTATCCAGCGGCACAGTTGGCTCCCACCCCAACCAAGTTTTAGCACGAGTAATATCGGGTTGTCGCTGTTTTGGATCGTCTTCCGGCAGCGGTTTAAAGATAATTTCTGCCCCTGGATTAATCATATTTTGAATTTTTTCTGCAAGTTCCAAAATAGTGTATTCCCCGGGATTCCCCAAATTCATCGGCCCGATTTGGTCGCTATTCATCAAACGAATAAATCCTTCCACCAAATCAGAAACGTAGCAAAAACTCCGTGTTTGGGAACCGTCGCCGTATACTGTCAGCGGTTGATTCCGCAAAGCTTGAGCAATAAAATTGCTCACTACTCTGCCGTCATTTTCCAACATCCGGGGGCCGTAGGTATTGAAGATTCGCACAACTCGAATGTCTACCCCATTTTGACGGTGGTAATCAAAAGATAAGGTTTCAGCTACTCGCTTCCCTTCGTCGTAACACGATCTGATCCCGATACAATTAACGTTGCCGCGATAATCTTCTGTTTGTGGATGTACGTCAGGATCTCCGTACACTTCGGAAGTGGAAGCGAGAAAGAATCTTGCTTTTACCCGTTTGGCCAATCCCAACATATTCATCGTGCCGATGACGTTTGTTTTAATTGTCTTGACAGGGTTGTACTGATAGTGTATTGGCGAAGCGGGGCAAGCCAGATGGTAAATCTGATCTACTTCTAACCGAATCGGTTCCGTTATGTCGTGGCGGATCAGCTCAAAGTATGGGTTATCCAGCCATTTGAGGATATTACGTTTAGTACCGGTGTAAAAATTATCCAGGCAGACTACCTCATGTCCTTGGGCCATTAAGCGATCGATTAGGTGGGAACCGAGGAAACCCGCACCGCCTGTGACTAAAATTCTCATTGTGGAAACTGCCGTTCTGTTTAGGGGTAGGACTGGAGTACAAAAATTCAGTCGCTCGAATGAAACTTTCTAATAGAATAACAAAATTGCGATCGACAATGTAAAGACTTATGCGTCACCTTCATAAAATCTTTAATTAACTTAGCATTTTCAAATACTTTGAACAAAGTGCTATAATTCGCAAATCTTAGCTAGCAAATTTTATTTAACCTTCAATGTTATTTCCGAAAAAATACTGTTGACAATAGTTTTGTTATTTGTTATTGGTTATTGGTTTTTTGATGACTTCGGTTTGACGTTGGGCGATGCCCTACGGGATAGCTGCGCTTCACGGGCTTATTTGAAAAAACCAGGGTGGATTTATCTGAAAAGCAATATGAGAGAAATTATCTCGATTTCGGGAATAGAAAGTCCGCTACTTTCAACCCAGGGTTGCACCCGTTCAATTGCCATTTCTGGAGATTGCAGCCAGAACTAAATCAGGTTGATTGTCTACCCTTTAGTTTTACAGTTTCTCAATAATCGAGCAAAGTTATGAGCCGCTAAATTTGCCTTGAAGGCGAAATAAGTGCCAGAGCATGATAAAGTTCGCAGTCTTTGTATGTATCATTAAGCGTTCTGCGAGGATAGCAACTGAGTCTGGATTGAACTGAGAAATTCCGTCCGCGCTCGAACTCCCGAAGAAATTGCCAACATTTATACATCCCTCACTCTTGAACAGGTTTATGCGACCATTTTGTACTACCTGCACAACAAAGAAGCAGTCGGTCTGTAGATAACCGAATGGTTGGAATGGGGTGATAAAATGCGAGAAGAACAACGTCGCAATCTTCGTCCAGTATATGAAAAAATCCGCAAACTGAGAGCAGAAAAAGATGCAAGGAGAAAGGCTGATGCCGATCCAATATCTCTTTGATGAAAATGTCGATCGTATGTCAACAAAATTCGCAGACGCAATCCCGATATTGTTGTTATAGCAGTGGGAGAACTAACAGCACCTTCCAAAGGCACTCTCGATCCAGAAATTCTTATTTGGTGCGAAATCCACAATTTCATTCTTGCTACCAACAACCGTCGCTCTATGCCCGTTCATTTAACAGATAATCTAGAGCAAAATCGCCATATCCCAGGAATCTTCATCCTAAATTCCAAGCTGAGTATTGGTCAAAATATTGACGAACTGATTTTGATTTATCAAGGATTGTTTGATGATGAGTACCAAGATAAAATTGAGCATTTACCGCTACCATAATTTCTAATACAGTCCCAACATTTACAAAATTCCCCAAAGTCTTAAGGAAAATAAACATACTTTTGCCCCAACTTATGCAAAGAATAGTTAAAAAGACTAACCGAAGTTAAAGTTAAAAGCAATGTCACAAGATACCATCGAATCAATTCTGCAAGAAAAACGCCTATTTCACCCGGCCGCTGAATTCTCCGAAAAAGCACACATCAAAAGCTTAGAAGAGTACCAAGCCCTCTACGATAAAGCCAAAGCTGACCCCCAAGCATTCTGGGCAGAACTTGCCGCCCAAGAATTGCACTGGTTCCAAAACTGGGATACCGTGCTCGACTGGCAGCCGCCTTTTGCTAAATGGTTTGTCAACGGCAAAATAAACATTTCTTACAATTGTCTCGATCGCCACTTAACCACTTGGCGCAAAAATAAAGCCGCCCTGATTTGGGAAGGTGAACCCGGAGACTCCCGCACCCTCACCTACGCGCAACTCCACCGCGAAGTCTGCCAAATGGCGAACGTCATCAAACAATTGGGAGTCCAAAAAGGCGATCGCGTTGGCATTTATATGCCCATGATTCCCGAAGCTGCGATCGCCATGCTAGCCTGCGCCAGAATCGGTGCAGTACACAGCGTTGTTTTTGGCGGTTTTAGTGCAGAAGCATTGCGCGATCGGCTAAACGACGGCGAAGCAAAACTCGTGATCACCGCTGACGGTGGCTTCCGCAAAGATGCTGCCGTCGGCCTCAAAGAACAAGTAGACAAAGCCCTCGCCAACAACGTCACACCAAGCGTTACCAACGTTATCGTCGTCCAGCGTACCAAACAGCAAGTCCACATGGAACCCGGGCGCGATCTTTGGTGGCACGACTTGCAAAAAGACGCCTCCGCCGACTGCCCCGCCGAACCGATGGACAGCGAAGATATGCTGTTCGTACTCTACACCAGCGGCAGTACCGGCAAACCGAAAGGAGTCGTCCACACCACAGGTGGCTACAACCTTTACACCCACATGACAACTAAGTGGATCTTCGACCTCCAAGATACCGATGTCTACTGGTGCACCGCAGACGTAGGCTGGATTACAGGCCACAGCTACATAGTCTACGGCCCGCTTTCCAACGGCGCTACCACAATCATGTACGAAGGTGCTCCTCGCGCGTCCAACCCAGGCTGTTTTTGGGATGTGATCGAAAAATACGGCGTCACCGTTTTCTACACCGCACCCACTGCGATCAGAACATTCATGAAAATGGGCGAACACTTGCCGAATGCGCGGAATTTGTCATCTTTACGATTGTTAGGAACCGTCGGCGAACCGATAAATCCTGAAGCTTGGATGTGGTATCAACGAGTAATTGGCAACTCGAATTGTCCGATCGTCGATACTTGGTGGCAAACAGAAACCGGGGGAATTATGATTACCGCTTTGCCCGGTGCAATTCCTACAAAACCTGGTTCTGCAACCCTACCTTTCCCCGGAATTGTGGTCGATGTTGTTGACCAAGATGGCGAACCAGTCACTAACGAAAGCGGCGGTTATTTAGTGGTAAAACATCCTTGGCCGGGAATGATGCGTACACTTTACAACGATCCAGACCGTTTTCGCCGCACTTATTGGGAATATTTGCATCCGAAAGATGGCGAATTTGTGTACTTTGCAGGGGACGGCGCGCACAAGGACAAAGACGGTTATTTCTGGGTAATGGGCCGCGTTGACGATGTAATTAATGTAGCCGGACACCGACTCGGCACAATGGAAGTCGAGTCAGCTTTGGTATCGCATCCAGCGGTGGCAGAAGCTGCGGTTGTTGGTAAACCGGACAAGATTAAAGGTGAGGACATTGTGGCTTTTGTCACGCTGGACAACTCGCAGCAACCTAGCGATGAATTGGCTAAGGAATTGAAGCAGCACGTTGTTAAGGAAATTGGGGCGATCGCCCGTCCCGGCGAAATTCGATTTACTGATGCTTTGCCGAAAACGCGAAGCGGTAAAATTATGCGGCGTTTGCTGCGTTCTTTAGCTGCGGGAGAAGAGGTTTCTGGGGATACTTCGACCTTGGAAGACCGGACGGTTTTGGATAAATTGCGCGGGGGATCGTAAGGGGATTTTTTTCAGGGCAGCTTCTTAATAGCAGTAAGGTGCGCCGGGTCGTGCACCCTACTGTTTCTCCTTATGTTATCTTAGATATTTTTACTGTAGCAATGAATTATTTGGCTCATCTATTCTTATCAAAAGGCACGCCAGAATCCCTGATTGGCAACCTCTTAGGAGATTTTGTCAAAGGAACGGCTGTCAACCTTTATCCCGAGGAAATTAGAAAGGGCATCGATTTGCACCGCAAAGTAGATAGCTACACTGACTCTCACGCAATAGTGCGATCGAGTAAAAGCCTTGTTTGCGCCGATAGACGCAGGTTTGCTGGAGTTTTGATTGACGTGTTTTACGACCACTTCTTGGCTAAAAATTGGCTGGAATATTCAGAAATTCCGCTTCCCGATTTTTCTCGCCATGTCTATAAAGTCCTGCAAGACAATCGCGATATATTGCCTGAATCTCTCCAGCGCCTGCTGCCAACAATAATTGCCCGCGACTTGCTTTCATCTTATCAGGAAATTGCCGAAATCGGCATCACTCTTACAAGAATGTCCGCCCGAATCAAGCGGACAAATAACTTGGCAAGCGGCATAGAAGATTTGACAGCTAACTATCAGCGCTTAGAATCTGATTTTCGGGATTTTTTCCCCGACTTGATAAAATACGCCACAGTTGACAAATATTAATACAAACAACAAAAATTACAGTTGCTATTGATAGCGAACTCGTGTATAATTCAACCGATACCTGCATGAAATCTCAAGTGCAACAGGGTTGAAAATATGGCAACCAGAATTCCGAACCTGCAAGTAACTAAAGTAGTTGATGGCGACAGCATCAAAATTTCTCTCAACGGCCAAACCGAGTCTCTGCGACTGATTTGCGTCGATACAGAAGAAAGTCATTCGGGAGGCTCCAAACCTATAACTGCAGCGGGGAAAGCAGCTTCGGAAATGGCTAAAAAATACTTCGCGACAGCAGATGGTGGACTTGCTAAAATTGACATAGAATTTGATACAGCCGATTCGGTTGAAGTGGCTCTACAAAAACACCGCGACAACTACGGGCGTCTCCTCTGTTACGTACATAAAGATGGAGAAAATTACAATCTCAAACTGATTGCAGAAGGCTGGAGCCCCTACTTTGTCAAATACGGGCGCTCCAGATTGTATCACCGACAAATGACTGAGGCAGAATCGGCGGCAAAAGCTTACAATCTGATGATTTGGAATCCGATTACCAATGCCAAAATTCCCTCTCGCAACTATGGTTATTTACTGCCTTGGTGGTCGATGCGAAGCTCGATTGTTGAAGAGTTTCGGTTTGCCGAAGCAACCGCAGGAGCGCTTTCTGTGAGGTTGCACTACCAGAAAATTTTAGCGGCTTCTGAGACAGCTAAATCTATTACTATTTTCTGCGATTTGCAGGCGGGAATTAATAAATGGATCGACGGTAATGCTCTGATTTATGCAGGTTCGGTTTATCATAAATTACACTTGTGGATACCGGATGCTGAAACTGATGAAATGGCTCCCTTGAAGCGGCTGATCGAGAAGCGCTATGCGGGTCTGGGACGGGGATATGTGTATGTCAGCGGGAAGGTAGAACAATACAAAGGGAAGCCTCAAATAGTTTTGAAGAATATCAAACAACTTTCAGATTTTCCCCGATAATATTTAAACTAGACTTAATTTCATCAATCTTTTTAACTGCATATAATTTTCTTAGGAAATACGATCGCAAATTCTGCCCCTTCTCCTGATTTAGACGTGCAAATCAGATATTTTTGATGTTTATCTCGCACCGTCCGATCGGCTATAGACAGTCCTAAGCCTGTTCCTTTGCCTACAGGTTTTGTGGTGAAAAAAGGATCGAATATCTTGGATAATCTATTTTCGGCTATACCGGGCCCATTATCTTGAATGCGGACGATCGCACAATTTTCAGCGGTAATCTCTGTGGAAACTCAAATAGTTGGCTGGCTGTTGGTGCGATGGATATGTAATTGTTCCGCTAACTTCGTTACTGAGTCGATTTGCCAAATCGTTAATGGCTTTTTGTCCGTTGGGGAATGATAAATATCCAGTTAAACCTAGGGCTGCGCAAATTTGTAGGACAATTGGAGCGATCGGGATAGTTTGCAGGGATAATTTTGGGATTGCTTGATTTGATAAAGGAAGTTGTCTGAAAATTGCGGTCTGTTTTAGCATAGGCTGTACCTGGTAAGTTTCGCGATCGCGCAAATAAATAGAGGATGATGCTAGGAAGCCATCGACCTCTATTCAGCCATGATATTCTATTTATCAAGAGATGCAGAAACATTTATTGCTGCATTGAAGGAGTATCAAAAAATCGACATCCTAAGGGATTTGTGCGTACAGATTTATTTTGAGGAGTTGTTATAGGAGGACGAGAGTTAGGAAGTGTGCTATTCAATTCTGAAACGGTAAACGATTTAGAAATATTAGGATTTTTCCCGATATCGCTCGCAGAAGTTTTAGCAACATCTGCTGACTCGGTACTTGTGATATTTTGTGTTTCAGTTACATTTATCTGCGATTTGACAGTCGTTTGTGCCTGACACGGATAGGCAGTCATAGCATAAATTACAGCAAAGCTCAGGAACCTAAAATAGCCCGTTGATTTAATCATATCGATCTAAACCTAAACCTAAAGAACTGTTATTACGGCGTCTTAGTAATAGATTAAATGAGCAAAAATTATATTTCAAGCGTGTTTATGCGTATTTTTTTTAACTTAAAAATTACGTACTTGTATGTAAGAAAGAAAGATATAAACGGGTAAATTACTACCAAATGTAAAGTTTCAGTAAAAGTAGCGGGTTTTTACTGAGAAAAAATCTTAGGACATCCCGCTGGGGTTTTAATCACTGTCTGGTGACCGAAAAGCACCTTTCTCGCTTAACAGGCAGGGTTTCGGTTCCACAAAATTAAATTTTCTTGGGGGTCGTTTCTCCGGGGCGGGTTCACCAAAATTGTTTGCAATTCGCGATCGATCTAGTAAAACCCCCCACAGCATTACACTCTTAAAAAGAAAATGAAGTTCTCAATACACCAACTGAGATCGGGTCGCTATCGGGAGTGTGACCGGGTTGAAAAATCAAGATCAATCCAGGGGTGACGCTGATATTATCATTCACCTGCCAGCGGTAGAATACCTCTACATGAGTAGTCGTTCCGGGTTGCCCGCCCGATCGCCCTAAACCCGTATCTAAAAAATCAGGAACGTTATTGCCTGTAGGTAAATTGCTGCTGACAATTTTAGGCGGTTGCCCGATATAAATTCCTCCTAAACTTCCTGATTTAAACAAATCGGGAAAATTTACAAAAACCATATAATTTGTAGTTGCTACTGTACCAGATTTACCCGGAATGCGAGAATTAGTATAACCAGCCCAACCTCCCACAGAAACTCGCGATGAAAGGCGCCAATTTAAACTGGCTCCCACTGCATTTGTTTGCAGAGATGCTGACTTATTTGTGCTAGGATTGATAGCAGTTAACTGGCCATCGCCAGCCAAATTAATTAAATTACCGTTAGGCGAATAATCGTTAACATAATACACAGTAAGATCGACAGGATCGGCTGGTGTAAGAGTTAGTTGTACACCAAATGTATTGTGTCCTTCAGACCCGTTAGAACTAACAAAGAATCCGGGAATGTTAGTAGAATAAACTGCTTGCAAACTGGCTCGATTCGCAAATTGCCAGTCAATGCCGATGCCGCCTAAACCCAAACCAGTGTTCAAAATAGGGTTTCTTTGGGCGAAGGCAGAAAGGGGGCCGGAAGCTGCACTTTCGACCCGATTCGGCCCTCGAAAACCGGTAACCATGTTAACTCCTGCTGTCCCTGCAAACACTGCCAATTTGTCGCCGACCAGAAAGCGGTAGTTGAGGTCGCTGACCGTTAATCCAGAAGTTTCGGCTAAATTATAAGCAAGGTTTACGTCTTCGGTTAATTGTGGTGAAGTGCCTCCGTTCTGGTTGTAAAAACCGATTAATAAGTTACTGCGAGGACTAAATTGAGTGGTTAAGTAGAATTGATTTAGGTTGATAATGTTGACATTTGTACCGGGGTCTTTGGTATCTTTTTTGCCATCTCTGGGAGCGCGGTCTGCACGGTTGGGCGTGCGCCCTTGTATCCCAAAAATGGTGAATCCCGACAGCTTAGTTGTTGTTGAAAATTGATTGGCTTCTAGTTCGGTAGCTCGCGCTTCTAAAAGGTCAGTTCGACCTCGCAGTGTGGCAATTTCTGCTGCAAATTCTTCTTGCAATTTTTGCACTTTTATCAAGTCATTTCGATTTACTTGGTTTTGGGTTTGTTTGGCGATCGACTCGCGTATTTCATCTAAACAAGCATTGACTCCGGCTGCAAATTCATAGCGGGTGAGGGCGCGGTTTCCGCGATAGGTTCCGTCGGGGTATCCAGCTATGCAGCCGTATCTTTCTACTAAGGATTGCAGTGCTTGAAATGCCCAGTCTGTGGGCTGTACGTCGCTAAGTTGGGAAACTGATGTAACTTGTTCTATTGAGTTTTCAGTAGGGTAAATTAATGGGGGATTTGCTAATTTATTTTGTTCAACTAACGGAGGTATTTCTGCGGGCTGCGTTTCGCTGGCTTCGGATATGTGAGTTTCTATCTCACTCGCCATAGGTACGGGCGGCTCCGATGTGGGGTTTATCGCTGAAGTTACATCTACATTGTGAGAATTTTCGACTGATTGTCGATCGGGATTACGATCGAAATTATCCGGTAGATTATTTGTCGGTGCGGGTAATTGATACCATTCATTAACTGGATCTTCGGAATTTTCACTATTTGCTATTGTTTCAGGATTTGTCGTTTCTGCTAATGCTGGAACGCTCAATAATGCCTGTAATCCGAATCCTAATATTAAGCTGCTAAGGATTTCCCAAATTTGTCGATCGCACTTTTGATTTTTCATTTTATTATACTTTGTTAAGATTTGTCCAAAAAAGTGAGAAAAAAGGCGATTCCCTACGGGATAGCTACGCTTCACGCACTATTCGAGATGAAGGGCGATCGTAAATTCCGTTCCTTCTCCCAAAACCGACGAACAAGTCAAACTGTCGCCCTCGGTTTCTTCCACTATGTGACGGCTGATTGAGAATCCGGTTCCCGTTCCTTTCCCAACAGATGTTGTAGTGAATGAAGAGTCAAAAATCTGCGATATTATTTCCTCAGACACTCCTGTGCCATTGTCTTTGATTTTAATCCAAATATCTCGCTCTTGCTCATATAACTAAGTAGTAATAGTGTAGTAATAGTAATGATGTTGGGTGCGGATGTAATGGATGCAAAAATACACCTTTGCTTAGCTTTTTATAAATGACCGATCGCCTTTTTCAGTACCATTCATAAACACCGGATTCAGATCTAATAGCATTTAAACAAACTAATCTAGCCAAAATTTTTGATAATTTGAATAGCCGGACGGTTATTATTTGCCTTCAAACGGTGCTGCAAAATCATCAAAGTGCTATCAATTCCTTTCCGGATATCGGCTAACACTTTATACTAGCTGTCCGCACGGGAAAAAGTGCCGAGCGAGTTATCGCTTAACATCGTTAGGAGGGAAACGCGAGCGATTTTTTTAGCGATCGCTAACTTTTTTAAGTTCTGTATCATTACGGTTGACAAAACAAAAATATTAAGTATATTTAACTTATTTAAAGCCGTTAATACTATAATACTATCATCGCCAATCTGTAGCTCCCAATAGCTGCGACATCTATTCAAACTCCACAAATTTAAAAGCTATGTGCCAATTACTGGGAATGAACTGCAATGTTCCAACAGATATTTGCTTTTCTTTTGAGGGTTTTTCTGCAAGAGGTGGCAGAACAGACGTTCATCAAGACGGTTGGGGAATTGCTTTCTTTGAAGGTTTGGGATGTCGCCTTTTTATAGACTCTAAACCTGCGATTGCTTCTCCGGTTGCTGAAGTAGTGCGTCGCTATCCCATTCATTCAACTAACGTCATTGCTCACATCCGCAAAGCTACCCAAGGCGAAATTGCTCTCGAAAACTGCCACCCTTTTATTCGGGAACTTTGGGGGCGCTATTGGGTGTTCGCTCACAATGGAAATCTCGAAAATTTTAATCCCGAATGTGCCGGAGTTTACAAACCTGTTGGCAAAACTGACAGCGAAAAAGCTTTTTGTTTGATATTAGAAAAGCTGCGAAAAAGTTTCCCTCTAAATAAGCCTAGCGTGACGGATATTTACCCGGTACTGAACGAAATCACTAAAACTTTGGCAGACTACGGAATTTTTAATTATTTACTTTCTGATGGAGAACACTTGTTCGCACATTGTTCTACTAATCTGCATTATATTGTGCGACAAGCACCTTTTGCTAGCGCGCACTCGATCGACGAAGATGTAACAGTCGATTTCCGGGAGCTGACCAAAGAGGACGATCGCGTGGCTGTTATTGCCACTTTTCCGCTGACTGATAACGAAGTTTGGACGCAAATTCAATCGGGAGAATTGCTGGTATTTCAGGATGGTTGCCCGGTCAATTTTTAACCGCTGGAGTTAAGTTAAATGACCCCTACGAAGCGGCTGCAAAATCTGTGTATTGCCGCATTCCCGGTTCGTGAAATTCTAACACGATATCTTTCTTGGGAACTCCTGCTTTTATTAAATCCGTTGGGCAATCCTACTTAAAATATTAATCGATCGCCCGTTTGTGACAATCTAAGTAATTCCTCTCCTCATATTACCGAAGAATGCAAATTATCCTAGAAGTCCCCGAGATCCTCGGCGAAAAACTACAACAATTGGGCGATCGTCTCCCGGAAGCACTCGATCGCGCACTTGGTGAACTCACCGCCACAGAAACCATCCCCTACCAAGACGAACTCCAGATTGTGGAACTGCTTGCGAGTCAACCTACCCCAGAAGTCATCCTCGCCATCCGCCCCAAGCCTGCATTGCAAGCCCGCATGAGCGAACTGCTCGATCGCCATAAATATGGTATGCTCGAGCGATCGGAAGAAGTCGAACTCGATCGATACTTGCTCCTAGAACATTGGGTGCGTTTAGCCAAAGCTCATGCTTATAAACACTTACAGACAGCAGCATGAGTTCCGAAATGGCACTACCCGTCTTTCTAAAAGCTGTTTTCTTGCTTTTTCAGTAAGCCCTAATTATAATCAAAGTGTCAATGTCGATTGTAAAGAGTAGATTCAACCATTTTACAGGAAAATTTTCAGCACGTAGATAAAGGATTCGATCGATTTATTGGGGAGATATCAACGGGAATATATCGGGGAAACCCTGATTTAAAACTGTTGTTAATTTCGGAACAATGATATTGCATACTGCAACAAATAAAAGTATGAAAGCATTTATAAGTCATAGCAGTGTAGATAAACTATTTGTCGAGCGTCTGGCAACAGATTTACGCACCCGCGAAGGAATTGATGCTTGGTTAGACAAATGGGAAATTCTCCCTGGTGACAGAATACCTGAGAAACTTGAAGAAGGTCTTTCTAGTTCAGGCATTCTTATCCTGGTACTGTCACCGGAAAGCGTCAACTCTCAGTGGGTTAGCTACGAGAAGGACGCATGGTTGACTGCGCAAGTAAACGAGGAAGTAGCCGCTAGAAACGAGTCGCGGACCCCCAACCGCCGCCTGATACCCGTCCTTTATAAAGACTGTGAAAAGCCATTTTTTCTCAAATCTTTTTTACACGTAAGCATAAACGACCAAAACTATGAGCATGGTTTTCAAGAACTTGTCAGAGGTATTCGGGGTGAGTCTGGCAAGCCACCTCTCAAGGGTGAGACTACGGCTACACCTGTTTCTCCATTACCTGAAGGACAATTTGACTCCGGTGTTGCGCCGAGAATACTAGCTTTTAATCTGCTCAAAAGCCTCTTAGAATCGCAGTTTTACGAAGTT
This sequence comes from Microcoleus asticus IPMA8, assembly GCF_013179805.1. Classification (GTDB taxonomy): domain Bacteria; phylum Cyanobacteriota; class Cyanobacteriia; order Cyanobacteriales; family Microcoleaceae; genus Microcoleus; species Microcoleus asticus. The sequence continues at coordinate 19,822 of NZ_SRRZ01000074.1, forward strand.
ATTTTCCGCTACAAGGTAGATGAATCTCAACTACCAACGAATGTGGCACAAGTGCAAAAGGCTAAAGATGTTATTAAATTGGCGAGTCAAAAAGAAGGAGAGTCTCTTTCAGGATTGCTAGATGCTATTTATCAAACTGCTCCACATTTAAAGGGATAATGTGAATGGCTAATCGAAAAGAGATAGAGCTACTGGACCGTCTCAAGGGTCTTAGTCCCGCTCAATTTGAGGAAGTGCTGTTTCATCTAGATATCGATCCTTCGATGATTCCCAGCCCTTGTGCAGAGCAAAGCCTTAGAGCTATCAGAGTCATCCAAAGGCTCGATCAAAAGCAGGATGGACTCGTTCGCCTAGAAGAAATACTTGCTGAACCCGCAATCTCAATCGTTGGCGAGCAATATATCGGATATGAGATTGAAGTTCGAGTAAGGCAAATTGTCAGCGATTACACCCAGCAGCCATTTGAGGGACGCGAAGAAGAAAAGCGTCAACTAGATGAATTTTTGACAAACAATTCTAGTGGCGTGTTGTTGATAACGGCTGCTGCTGGCTTTGGGAAATCAGCTCTATTATCTCACTGGCAAAAGACGCGACAGGATGATTTTTTTATTGCCTATCACTGTTTTAGCTACCGTTACGAGAAGACGCGATCGGTTTCTGAAGCCTATCGCCATCTGCTGAAGCAACTTTATTATTATCACAAGATTAAGAATGGGCAGTTTCCTAATGATGAGAATGGGATGCGGGATATTCTTGTGGGGATGCTGCGCGAACCTGTTTCGGAAGATGGTAAACGCCTGGTGATAGTTTTAGACGGTTTGGATGAAGCAGACAAAACTTTTGAGCCGTTTTTTATCTCTCTACCTGCTGGTGTATTTGTCATTGCTTCAGCACGAGCCGAGGAAGGTGAGGAACCACAATATCTGCGTACCTGGACAGACAACGCCCAGAGATTGTCTCTTAAGCGGTTGCCCCGCGAGGCAATTCCCAAATGGCTAGAGAAAATCAGCGAGTTAGCTACTTATTCACAAGATGATGATTTTGTTAAAAGTATGGATGAGACAACTCGTGGATTCCCGCTTTACCTCCGTTATCTTATTGATGATTTGAGACAGGCGGCAATAAAGCGTCAGGATGTGCAAGCGGTACTTAAAGATAGTCCAAAAGGGTTTAAAGGTTATGTGAAAGAACAATTTCAACTATTTGCCAAAGTAGAGATAAAACGGCAACGGGAAGTGCAAGAATTGTTCGCCTTACTGTCAGTAGCGCTGGGATCGCTATCAAAGAACGATATTCAGGATTTAACCAGTCTGACTGAATGGGAGTTGGTAAATTTACCCTGGCAGGCAACGCGCTGGTTCACTATTCAAACAGGTATCTACAACTTTGCTCACCCATTACTAGCCCACGAGTTTCGGGATGTGCTATGCCGTGAGGCTTCCTCGGCTCAAAACAAGTTAATAGAATACTGCGCTAAATGGCAGAAACACCATAGTGCTTATGCGTTGCGGCATTACGCAGAACATTTAAGCGAGGCAAAGCGCTGGGAAGAGTTGTATAAACTCGCACGAGATGAAGAATTTGCATCTGCCCAATGGCAACAATTACTTGATGAACCCAATCTATCTTTAAAAACTGTGCAAACTGCTTTGCTGGGTGCTGCTGAGGAAGACAACCCAGAGATAATGGCTGAGTTTTTGCTGGTACACGCACATAGATTGGATCGGACTCTAGAATCACCACTAGATGCCTTGCGAAAAGGCAGTTTAGAAAGAGCATGGAGACTGGCAGATCGATTGGAAATTGAACGCTGCATCCTGTGGTATCTGCTGCTGACGTGGGAGTTGAATGATGAGGGCAAATTAGAGCAAGCACGGGAGACTTTGGATAGATTGCAGCAGAATAATTTGCCACGTTTTCAAATAGGGGCCACCCATTGGCAAGGTGATTATGCTGCTTATCTTCTAGCCCATATTTTTGAAGTAAATGAGGAAGCCTGTATTGCTTTGCAGCAGAGGCTTTTTCAACATATGACTCGCTACCGACTTTGCGAAATTCTCATCAATCGCGAAAAAATTCAAACGGCGCTGAAAATTGCAGAAGGAATTATTTTAGAAATTAAGAAGTGGTATCCATTACGAAATATATTAAAAGCGCAAATAGAGAAAGGAAATACTCAAGAAACAAAATCTATCTTGGCAAAATCCCTTGAGATTACTAGGAAAACCTTTCCGAGGCAGTTTTGGCTATGGGGGATGGGTGATGTAGCTAAAGCACAAATGGAAGTGGGACAGATGGAGGAAGCAAAAGCGACCTTTGCCGAAGCTATTGAAACTGCTGAGAATTTAAAGGCAAAGGCTCGAACGAATATCTGGATTGCGATCGCAAATTTACAGGCAGATGTAGGATTATTTTTCGATGCCCGCGAAACGCTGCAACGTATTGATATGCAAGCTGCGGATGCACCTTCCTGGATATCTCTTGCCGAGGTACAAGCAAAAATTGGGGATAAAGAACAGGCAATAACTTCACTGAGTCAAGCGAAACAATTAGCCAGAAATAATGAGGACAAAAACTCCTTTTATCAATATCTTAATACCATAGCCAGCAAGCAGCGACAAATGGGTCGATTGGCAGAGGCGAATGAGACTATTAAAGAACTTGCAAGTCTTCAACCTTTTAACCAACCGCAAGATCCGGCTGAAATATTTGAAAAAATTCAAGAAGATCGAGACTCAGCACTGTTGAAAACCGTGCAAGAACAGTTTGCAGCAGGACAATTGGAGGAAGCACTTAAAACTAGCAGTGACATTCAAGAACAAAGTACACAAGAGGATGCTGCGGTAGGAATAGCCGAAGCATACGCTCATGCTAAAAACTTTAGTAAAGCGATCGAGATGGCTAATGAACTATTCAATCAAGTCAAAAAGGTTGAACTTCTACAGTCGATCGCTATAATACAGCTACAAGCTGGCCTAGTCCAAGAATCACGAGATACATTGGCAATGGGAATCCAAATTTCCTTCGGTTCAGAGCTTTCATATCAACAAGCTTTGGCTTTAATAAATTTGGCAGATTTGCTTATAGAAAATCATCACAACGAGCCAGGTATAGATTATGCTAATGATGTCTATAAAATTTCCAGTCAAATTCATAATTTGAAAGACAGAGTAAATATTCTAGCCTTATTAGGAGAACTATACACTAAAGCAGGTCAAAGAAATAATGCAATAGATATCTTCACTGAGGCGATTGAGATTATACAGACGGTTGAAAAGCAAAATTCTCCCAATTCTGTTAAGGTGTCTGTTGTTAAACTGTTTGCAACAATAGGTAGATGCCAGGCAAGAGCAAGAGAGTTTAATGGTGCTTTAGAGACAGTACAAAAAATTAAAATTATTGGTTTTAAAGCCCAGGTACTTAAAACACTAGCACAGGTACACCCAGATGCAGAACAAAAGGAAATATTAAAGACAGCCCTCGCGACTATTTATGAAGATGCTTTCAGTTCTTTTAGTTTGGTATTTGACCATTTAGCGACAACTCTAAGTTCCATAGCAGTGGCTCAAATGGCACTTGGAGAGAGAGAAGTAGCATTAGCTATTTTTTCTGAAGCCCTTGAGATAGTCCAAGAGGAGACAACCCAAGCAATCAAGACAAATCCAGACTCACTTCTATCAAGAATAGCAGCAGACCAAGCAGAGGCAGGAGAGATTACTCTTGCCCTGGAAAATGTTAACAAAATTGACGATAGATTGGAACAAGTAATAACCCTCTATAATATTGCTGCATTTCAATGGAATAAAGGAGACAAAGAAGAGATATTGAATACACTTAATGCTGCTATTAAAGCCCAAGAAAAAATTACAGATGAATACAAGCAACTTCAAGCAATTGATCTGATTGCTTACATACAGGCAATGGCAGGACAAGTGGAACAGGCATTGCGTACAGCAGAAAAAAAATTAACTAACCGTCATCAACTATTGTGCAACATTGCTACTATCCTTGTCCAAATTAAAGACAAAGATAACTTCAAAAAGCTGTTAATTTCCTGTGCTTACTCCTCCGATACTGCCTATAAAATGTGTACTCTTCTAGCGATTCTGTATCCTGAAAATGCAGAATCTGTCGCTGAGAAAGTAAAAAAAATATCTTGAATTAAATCGATAAAATAGTAAATCTATAAAAGGAATAAATCAATGCCAAAACAAGACCCAGCCAAATTAAAAAAAGTATCTGTCAACCTTCCCTTCGGCATTGGTGGTGCAGAATGGGAAGCTGATGTAACCGAACGAAAGGCAGCATGGGCGCTTTACGTGGAACTGGTAACTCGCATTACTGTAGAATCGCTTCAATCCGACCAAGGACTGTTGCGGGAAGCTCTAAATTCGCTCTACAAAATGTTTGAGATTACACGTCAAATCCTCAGAGAAGCTGGCCCTGATGTAGGCATATCATATAACTCAGTTGGCGGAATTGCTATTGCTGTACTCAATCAAGGTTTGCGTCCATTTCTATCTAATTGGCATCCGTTATTACAAGCATGGGAGGCGCAGCGTCCCCCCAATACTAGCCCTAAAGAACATGAAAAAAACTGGTTACAGGAGCCTCAGTTGCGCCAACAATTGCGGTTACTTAGTGAAGAATTAGATGAATATGTTAAAGCTTTGGCACAAATTGTAGGAGTAAAAAAATAATTTTTTCGATTTCTTGAAATTTATTATCTGGTGTTCTCAATCATTCTTCCGTACAGACTCACACTGCACATCTTTTTAGAAAAGAATGTTTCTGATCTTAAAATATCCGATCTGGCAAGCTGAATAATCGCATTTACTCAAATATTCAAAAGGATGCCATTCATTTTTGCTGATTGCTTCAAAGTAAGAACCATCTTGCTGTGCAATGTCCGGCTTTGTATCGCTGACATCAGCATAGTACATATAGCAAATTTCGTTCGTTTGAGTGCCAACAATATATTTACCTAAGGGCAAAACCTGAACTGAAAACCCCGATTCTTCATATACCTCTCTGATTGCTGCTTTCTCTGGTGACTCACCTGTCTCTATCCCCCCTGTAATAGGGCAAGGATAGAGCTTGAGTTCTTCATTTATATCAGAGCTATCTATACACAGAGGCTGCTGTCTAATCAGGACTTCATATTCTATTTCTCTTCTAGCAACATTGCTTTTTCTCACTAAGAATATAGCCACTGAGTCTTTTCCTTTTCTTTCTAAGTAATGAAATCCCCTGGCAGTTTGCTTCACAGTAATCCAATTGGTCGTAAAAATATTTTTTTCGTGGCTCATTTTACTGATTCCAAACTTACCTAAAACAGCAGAAGTCCCGCGCCTAACCGATATAGTACCGCGATCGAAAGCTTTAACGAGGAATAGGTAATTGGCGGCTGTAACAGCCATTACCCATTCCTCATTTTAAACCCTAGCTGCCGCCAATTCGGGCGACATCGCGAGCATTTTCTTCAAATGCAGCCGTCAGCGCATCATCACCGCTTAAACCCGATGCGATCGCCCTTTCAATAGCCTGCAACACCCGCTTATAATCCCTCGGCATCACCTTCACAAACACCGGCACCATCTCATCCCACGCCGCCAGAACCTTCGATGCCTTCGCACTTCCAGTCAAATCAACGTGAGTTTGAATTAACTGCCGCAAATCGCTAATCTCCTCAACATCCTCGAGTTTTTCCAACTCCACCATCGACATATTGCAGCGAGTAGCAAAATCCCCCGCCTCATCCAAAATGTAAGCAACACCGCCACTCATACCCGCTGCAAAATTGCGCCCGGTTTGGCCCAAAACCACAACTTTGCCGCCAGTCATGTACTCGCAACCGTGATCGCCCACACCTTCAACTACTGCATTAACGCCGGAGTTACGCACCCCAAAACGTTCGCCCGCAATCCCTCGGATGAAAACCTCGCCGGCTGTCGCGCCGTAAAGCACTACGTTACCGACAATCACGTTTTCTTCCGCGACAAAGGTAGAAGCTGGCGACGGATACAAGATAATCTTGCCGCCGCTGAGCCCCTTGCCCAAATAGTCGTTAGCTTCGCCTTCGAGCTCCAGGGTGACACCCTTGGGCACAAAAGCCCCAAAGCTTTGCCCGGCGCTGCCTTGGAAGTGCAGGTGCACCGTGTCATCCGGCAAACCTTCCCAGTTGCGTTTGGTGATTTCGTTGCCGAGAATTGTGCCGACAACGCGGTTGACATTGGTAATCGGCAGCTTGGCGTGGACTTTTTCGCCGTTTTCGATCGCACCTTTGCACAAATCCAACAACACAGTCATATCCAGGGACTTTTCCAAACCGTGATCCTGCGCCATCTGACAATAGCGCCCGACATCCGCGCCAACCTCCGGCTGATAAAGGATTTTCGAGAAATCCAAACCCTTAGCCTTCCAGTGTTCCACAGCTTGTTTCGCTTCCAAAACATCAGTCCGCCCCACCATTTCATTCAGCGTGCGGAAGCCCAACTGCGCCATAATTTCCCGGACTTCCTGCGCCACGAAGGTCATAAAGTTTACCGTATGATCGGGGTCGCCGGTAAAGTTTTTCCGCAGCAGCGGGTCTTGAGTCGCCACGCCCACCGGGCAAGTGTTCTGGTGGCAAACGCGCATCATGATGCAGCCCAATGTCACCAGCGGCGCGGTCGCAAAACCGAATTCCTCAGCGCCAAGGAGTGCAGCAATTACTACATCGCGGCCGGTTTTCATTTGACCGTCAGTTTCCACGACAATCCGGCTGCGGAGATTGTTGAGTACCAAAGTCTGGTGAGTTTCCGCCAGTCCCAATTCCCAAGGTAAACCGGCGTGTTTGATCGAAGTCTGCGGCGAAGCGCCGGTTCCGCCGTCGTAGCCGGAAATCAACACGACATCGGCGTGGGCTTTTGCAACCCCTGCCGCGATCGTCCCGACTCCAACTTCCGACACCAGTTTCACGCTAATCCGCGCTTCCCGGTTGGAATTTTTCAAGTCGTGAATCAATTCGGCCAAATCTTCGATCGAATAAATGTCGTGGTGAGGAGGAGGCGAAATCAAACCCACACCCGGAGTCGAGTTCCGCACCTTGGCAATCCACGGGTATACTTTTTTACCCGGCAACTGTCCGCCTTCACCGGGTTTCGCGCCTTGCGCCATCTTGATTTGCAGTTCCCGCGCTTGGGAAAGGTACAAGCTGGTAACGCCGAAACGCCCGGAAGCAACTTGTTTGATCGCGCTGTTTTTCGAGTCGCCGCGATCGTTCGTCCAAGTGTAGCGTTCCGAGTCTTCCCCGCCTTCACCGGTGTTCGATTTGCCACCAATGCGGTTCATGGCGATCGCCAGAGATTCGTGGGCTTCTTTAGAAATCGAACCGTAACTCATCGCCCCAGTTTTAAAGCGTTTGAGAATAGATTCGATCGGTTCAACTTCCTCAATCGGTATCGATTCCCGCTGCTTGAATTGCAACAAACCGCGCAAGGTAAAATGCTGCTGGTTTTGTTCGTTAACCAGCCCAGAATACTGTTTGAAAAGCGTATAACTGCCCTCGCGCACCGACTTTTGCAGCGCGTGAATTGTCTGCGGACTAAACAAATGTGCCTCGCCTTCTTTCCGCCACTGATATTCGCCGCCGACATCGAGAGTATGTCCGCTGGATGGGCGGTCTGGGAATGCGTGAGTATGGCGCAAAATTGCTTCTTGGGCGAGGACTTCGAGGTCTACCCCTTCAATCCGCGAGGCTGTCCAAGCAAAGTATTTATCGACTACGGATTTGTTTAAGCCGATCGCCTCAAAAATCTGCGCGCCGCGATAACTTTGAATTGTGGAAATCCCAATTTTCGAGGCAACTTTCGTCACGCCTTTAGTTGCGGCTTTGACGTAGTTTTTGCAAGCTGTTTTGTACTCGACATTTAGCAGCAATCCTTCGCGGATCGAATCGGCGATCGTCTCAAAAGCCAAATACGGATTAATCGCGCCGCAACCGTATCCAATAAGTGTTGCAAAGTGATGCACTTCCCTCGGTTCGCCGGATTCGAGCACGAGTCCCGCCCGCGTGCGCGTACCTTTACGGATCAAGTGGTGGTGCAGGCCCGCAACTGCCAGCAGCGCCGGAATTGGGGCTTTGTCTGGACTGATGCCCCGATCGCTCAAAATGATGATATTCACCCCTGAGGCGATCGCGCTGTCTGCTGCTGCAAAAACCTCTTCTAAGGCTTGTTCAAGACCTTTTACCCCGCTTTTGGGGTCAAACAAAATCGGTAGCGTAATCGACCGGAAATTGCCCTCATTTACGTGTTTGAGCTTAGCTAATTCTTCATTGCTGAGAATGGGCGTTTTCAGTTCAATCAAATGACAGCTTTCGGGTTCTGGTTTGAGCAAATTGCGTTCAGCGCCGATCGTAGTTTCGGCAGAAGTTACAATTTCTTCGCGGATAGAATCAATTGGCGGATTGGTAACTTGAGCAAACAACTGCTGGAAGTATTCGTAAAGCAGTTTTGGGCGGTTGGAAAGCACCGCCAGCGGCGTATCCGCACCCATCGCGCCGACAGCTTCCACGCCATCTTTCGCCATCGGCGCTAACAGCAACCGCAGTTCTTCAAAGGTGTAGCCGAAAGCCATTTGGCGCTGGATCAATGTTTCGGGGTGGGATTCTGGCAATGCCGGCGCATCTTTCAGTTTGGTGATTTCGACCATGTGCTGGTCTATCCACTCGCGGTACGGGTGTTCTGTGGCGATTTTGGTCTTAATTTCTTCGTCAGAGACGATGCGGCCTTCCTCGGTATTTACCAGGAACATCCGCCCCGGTTGCAAGCGGCCGTTGGATGCAATTCGTTCTGGGGCGATCGGCAAAACTCCGGCTTCCGATGCCATAATTACCAAGTCGTCTTTGGTAACGCAGTAGCGGGAAGGGCGCAAACCGTTGCGGTCGAGCACGGCCCCGATCGAAGTACCGTCGGTAAATGCGATAGAAGCTGGGCCGTCCCAAGGTTCCATCAAGCAAGAATGGTATTCGTAGAAAGCCTTTTTATCGTCACTCATGGACTCGTGGGCCGTCCAAGGTTCGGGAATCATCATCATTACAGCGTGCGGCAAAGAACGCCCAGCCAAAGTCAGCAATTCCAAAGCATTGTCAAAAATCGTCGAGTCGCTACCTTCGATATTGATTAAATTCGGGATTTTCTTTAAGTCATCGCCGAACAACTCCGACTCGAACAGCGATTGCCGCGCGTGCATCCAGTTAATGTTGCCGCGCATCGTGTTAATTTCGCCGTTGTGGGCGATGTAGCGGTAAGGGTGCGATCGTTCCCAGCTCGGAAAAGTATTGGTGCTGAAGCGCGAGTGAACCAGGGCTAGAGCGCTTTCCATGTCGGGGTCGTGCAGTTCGGGATAGTAATCCCCCACTTGCACGGGCATTAACATACCCTTGTAGACGATCGTCCGGCACGAGAGTGTGGAATTATACCAGTAGGGGTCTGTGTTAGTCCTGCGGATGGCATTGTGAGCGCGCTTGCGGATGACGTACAGTTTCCGCTCGAAGGCAGCCTCGTCGATACCTGCGGCGCGCCGCAGGAACACTTGCTGCATGAAGGGTTCGCTAGATTTGGCGGTTTCGCCGAGGGACGAGTTGTCCGTGGGAACATCTCGCCAGCCGAGCACTTCCTGGCCTTCTTCTGCCGCGATTTCCTCAAAAATGCGTTGACCGTTTTCCCGTTCAGTTCGATTTGGCGACGAGTAAATCGCGCCGACGCCGTACTCGCCGGCTTCGGGAAGTTCGATGTTTAGGGCCGCGGTTACTTTCTTGAGAAACTTGTGGGGCACCTGCATCAAAATGCCCGCCCCGTCTCCGGTGTTGGGTTCGCAGCCGCACGCGCCCCGGTGGTCGAGGTTCAAGAGGATTGTCAGTGCCTGCTCGACAATTTCGTGGGATTTGTTACCCTTCATGTGTACGATAAATCCGACTCCGCAAGCGTCGTGCTCGAACTGCGGATCGTATAGGCCTTGTTTTGCTGGCAGTTCGTTGCTGTTCATTTTGATGTTTTCCTAAAAGTGACGAAAAAATTGCGATCGGCAGAGTACCAAGCTTTTTATTGTACCTAATCTGTATTTTCTAATCATGTCTGCTTGTAACTTTTAAGCTTAAGAAAATTGTTATATCTCAGTAGTCATGATTCATTAGCCATGAGTCATTAGTCATTAGTCAGAAGAAAAATCTCTTCCTCTCCCCCTCCCTCACACTCTTTCTCTCCCCCAGTCTCCCAGTCTCCCAGTCTCCCAGTCTCCCAGTCTCTCGTTCTCCCTGTCTCCCCGTTAAGCTTATTTAAAGCACAGGCCTTTGAGAATGAAGATTTGATGTAGATTGGGGCGATCGCAAATACGGGGTTACAACTGCTGTGATGATTTTGCTATGGTGGTCAAGGTGGGTCGATCGAGCAGAGCAGACAAAAGTGCAAAACTCTACAGTCCGCTAACCAGTCCGCGCGATCGGACTTCGGTTTTAAGGATAAATTAGCTAATATCACAATCCAACGTTGTTTACCACAGGATTCAGCAAGCAATCCTCAAGGAGTGAAAATCATGGTACAGATTCAAGAAATTTCTCAAGTATCTACTCTGCACGCACCTGCTGCACCCAACGGAATAGCCGCTACAGAATTGCGGCCTTGGGGTTCATTTACAACTTTAGAAGAAGGCCCAGGATATAAAATTAAGCGGATCGAAGTTAAGTCCGGACACCGCCTCAGCCTGCAAATGCACCACCACCGCAGCGAACACTGGATCGTGGTTTCTGGTACTGCAAAGGTTACTTGCGGCGAAACAGAAATTGTTCTGTTTACCAATCAGTCTACCTACGTTCCTCAGTGCACTTCTCACCGCCTGGAAAATCCGGGAGTTATCCCCCTGATTTTAATTGAGGTGCAGAATGGCGAATATCTCGGAGAAGATGATATTATCCGCTTTCAAGACGATTATGCTCGTAATGAAAAGGCTAAGTAACTCAAGTTGCTAAATATATAGCGGTAAGGTGCGCTGCGGCGCACCCTACATTCTCCGGGTAAGGTGCAGGGCTAGGCGCACTCTAAATTCTCAAAACTCAACACTACTCCCAAATTATTACCAATTACCAATTACCAATTACTCATAATGATTCATCTGAGCAAAACAGCAGCAACAGAAGTAACGCGCCTCAAGTCGAAGCATCCGAACCCCAATGCTTTATTTCGTGTGGGCGTGGAATCGAGCGGCTGCTCGGGTTTGTCTTATACAATGGCATTTGACGATGCGCCAGCCCCAGAAGACGCTGTATGCGAGTCGGAGGGAATTTCCGTTGCGATCGACCCCCAGCACTTAAAATATCTTAATGACCTCACCTTGGATTATTCAGAAGACTTGATGGGCGGAGGTTTTCGATTTCACAATCCCAATGCCGCCCAAAGCTGTAGCTGCGGCAACTCCTTTTCTGCCAAGGAATAATCAATACTATCGCACTCAAAGACTTAGAAAAAGTCCAAAAAACCTTTAAATAAGCCGAGACTATCAATATCGACGCCTGCTCAGAATTAGGAATTGACGGCAATGGAGATATACACCATGGAAGGCAGAGCACTTACACAACTCGATGAGTTAATAATGCTGGAAGCAGAAGGAAACGCCTGGGTGCGGGTGGGAGCAAAACATGGGTACGAGTTTACATCACAAGAAGCCGTCAATAAGCATCAAGAAATTATCCAAGAACATATCGCGACTATGGCAGCGAAACTGAAGCGGGTGATATAGCAATCCTATTTAATTCGCGAACAGGCCTCACCAAAAGCTGGTTTGCAGTCTGGATTAAAGTCCTCTTTTAAAGCTTTTAATCAAGCTGGCGTACCCAGAATAGTCCACTGCATTAACTGCTGCCATTCTGGAGATTGAGCTAACAAATCTGCATCCAATTCATTGCCCGCATCCTGCGAAAATTCGGCGAAACATTCCACCCAATTAATTACTGTTTCCACAGGTAAATAAGGCGTATAATTCCAAGAACGCTGCAAAAACTCTACCATCTCAACAGAATGACCAGTGCGGTGCAAATACCAAGCAATCCAAACTAAGGTACTGTACTTGATTTGCTTTTCCAACAAACGTATTTTATCCGGCAACTCGGGGCGGGAAAAAAAATTGTCCATGACTGCAGCGAGGGATTTAGCCTGGGGTAAGCCTTTGTACATGGCGCTTTGTTCGTGCTGGCGGTAGCAAACAGTTACTTGCTGCAGCCACTCTGCTTCGCATCCCATTAAGGCTAAACGCAGCACTAAATCTGTATCTTCTGCCGGGGGAAATCGAGGGTCAAATCCCCCGGCGCGCTCTAACCAATGCCGGCGAAATACCATCGCGCTGGGTAATACTGGTTTCCATCTGAGCCACATTTCTAAGTCTAATTTAGGGACGTTTTGCCAGGGCTTGACATCTTTTAGCGGTTCGCCTTTACTGTTGACTAAACGCCAGCCGCTGTGGACTATTCCTAGATGTGGCTTCGCTGCAAATACAGCCATTTGTGCGGCTAATTTGTCGGGAAAAAAGTAGTCATCTGCATCTAGAAATGCGATGAATTCTCCTCGCGCTAGTTCGATGCCGCGATTTCTGGCCATCGAAACTCCTTGATTTTGTTGGTAAATGTAGCGAATTCGATCGCCATATTTCTCTAAAACTAAATTGGTTTCGTCTCGGGAGCCGTCGTCTACTACAATAATTTCCCAGTCAGCAATTGTTTGGTGCAGCACGCTATCTACTGCTTGGCCGACGTAAGCAGCGCAGTTGTAAGCCGGAATCACCACGCTTACCTGTGGGGTTCGGTCGCTCATAATTAATATCTAGTATGATGGATTATACCATTTTAAATTTTATATTTTAGTAGGGTGCCCCCGAGGCTGACGCACCCGATAAGCGATGCTTTTTGAGTATAATTAGGGTTCAAGAATTTGCCAAGGTAAATTGGTGCGAGTTCAATATATCAGGGCGGCGAATTGCTAAAGGGTGGCGATCGCCTTTTACCTTCAAATACTTGTCAGCTATTTGCAAAACCTGTTCTGGATCGGCCGGCTTGCTCAAAAAATCGGAAGCGCCTGTAAATTTCGCTCGCGTGCGGTCAATTATACTATCTTTACCGGTCAAAAACACGATCGGAGTTTCCCGAAAAGCCGGTGTCTTCCGCAAAAAATTGCACAAAGCAAAGCCGCTTGTCTTGGGCATCACCACGTCCATAAAAATTAAAGCAGGCTTGTGTTTGGCCAGAATGCCCACTCCCTGCATCGGGTCTTGAATTTTTAGGACTCGATACCCCTCCGGCAATAAAATTTGCTCTAAAAATTCGCATACTGTCGGACTGTCATCGACACAGGCAATCAAAGGGCGACCCGGTTGGGCGATCGCCGCGGCAAGGCGCCACTGTTCTATAGGTGACGGCAAGTCTGGTACTGTTCGGAAATTTACTAAACCTTGCTTCATGTAATTAACTAAAGCGCGAGTTGCCACTGTCACGCACTGCTTTTTCTTAAATGCAATATCCCAAAGAGTATTCTCGCCGTTAAATACGTTAGCCAAAGCGATCAAAGAATTAGAACTAAATCGATTTTCCTGCAACTTGGCCGACGCTTTTAAAAGCGGTGCTTGTTCTGGATCTACCAGCCACAAACCCATTTCTTTCCACTTCTGCCAAATTTGTTGTGTAGAGCACATAATCTTCTCTACTTCCGTCAAAGACAGCAGTAAAGAAGAGGTAATTGTAGAAAAATATTTTTGGGACGGACGCCACTCCCGGCGCAAACCCGATTGACCCATCAGAGCAAAGAACACTTCGGAAAGGCTGGTGTGGACGATCGCCTTTGCTTGTTCCAGACTCATTTCGCTGGCTGCTACCCCTCGCTGAAGCAGTTGATATTCCCAGAGTTCTCCAGCATCGAGGTCTCTGAGATCCACTTGAAAGTTTCGACAGTGTTGCCCGATCGCCCTGTACCAGCGCCTCGATCTGTGCGTTCCTCCTGTGGCATAAACCAAACAACCCTGAAAAAAGTAAAGTTGCCACTGTTGTTCCCCTTGTTCTAACAACAATTTCCCCGTTGCTTGTTTCTGGCTGAGTACAGCCAGAGTATGGGACAACATTTTGTATCCGATTGCGGTAGCAGACATATCAACTCGCATCCCCTGTACTCTGTTTGTACCATTATATCGCTGCCCAGTTGTGAAATATAACAGTAATATTACTGAATTTGGGTCAATAAAAACAACTAATCCTGCGAATTTACCCCCCTCAGGGAGTGATTCCCCTCAGGAGTTTTAGCTATGAAGATGCAGCGCCTATTTGCACTATTAACTAACAAAAAAAATACTGCTTATGACTAATAACTAATTCCCCTCGCTATCTTTCGGAGGTACTGGATCGTAACCCCCTGGATGAAAAGGATGACAGCGCAAAATCCGCTTAACCGCCATCGAGCCGCCGCGGCCCGCCCCAAATCTTTCTATTGCTTCGATCGCGTATTGCGAACAACTTGGTTGAAATCTACAGGCGTTAGGCAGGTAAGGAGAAATCCCCATTTTGTAGCCTCGGATTAATCCGATTAGCAATATTTTCACAATTTTTACCTCAGCGATTGATTAGATTAATAGCAAAATCTCGTTCTGTACGGCTGTAAACTAGGTGAATCGAGGGCATTCCCAGCGGTTAGAATTCCGCCAACTTTTCCATTACCAATTATACCTATTTTCATTTTTTTTAGATAACTAAAGCACAATTTGAGGAGATAATATGGTACTTGTCTCTGAGTTAGCTACTTGACCGATACCTAAAAATTTACCGTCTCGATCGTAAACCTGCAAGGGATAGGGAGGTTGGAGTATTGGGTTGTGGAGGGGATTGTTGCTAGTTTCCTCCTCTCCCCCGATCGGCGTTTCGGGAATCGGGAGGCGCTGACCTTGAAACCAGCGTTTGGTATATTCAGGGGAAAGGACGATCGCGCCTAAATGTCCCAAAACCGCCGATGGCAAAATCGGGCAGAATTTATCCTCCTGCAATTGCAGTTCTAATTCTTCAAAACTTAGACTTTGGTCGATCGAAAAACCGCTACTTTCAGTGCGAGTCAAACGGGCTAAAGTACCGCCTGCATTCAACACAGCGCCCAAATCCCGCGCGATCGCCCGAACGTAAGTACCAGCCCCGCAGGCGATCGACAAATCCAATTCAGGAAAATCCCCCGGCCGCCAATCCAAGATTTCCAGCCGAAAAACCTCAACATTTCTAGCAGCAACCTCCACAGTTTCGCCTTTTCTTGCTAACTCATAAAGGCGTTTTCCTCCTACCTGAACCGCACTAAAACTAGGCGGAAATTGCTCGATTTTTCCTAGGAAATTTGGCAGTGCAGCTTGCACTTTTTCCAAACTCAACTCTGGCACCGATCGAGAATGGATAATTTCTCCTTCTAAATCGTCAGTAGCTGTAGTTAAGCCAAATCGAATCGTGCCTCGGTAAGCTTTATTGTGTTGGAGATATTGCAGCAGTCTGGTTGCTTTGCCGAGGGCGATCGGTAAAACGCCAGTCACAGCAGGATCGAGGGTTCCTCCGTGTCCAACTCGCTTGAGTTTCAATAGCCGGCGCACTCGCCCCACGCAGTCGTGAGAGGTCATGCCCGCAGGTTTGTTGAGATTGAGAAAACCGTCAGTAGTCATTAGGAAGAAGGAAGAAGGAAGAAGGAAGAAGGAAGAAGGAACAGGGAAGAAGGAAGAAGGAAGAAGGAACAGGGAAGAAGGAAGAAGGAAGAAGGAAGAAATAAGAAGAAAGAAGGAAGAAGGAAGAAGAAAGAAGGAACAGGGAAGAAATAAAATAACAATCAAAGGAAAAAAACTAATAA
>NZ_SRRZ01000075.1 GCF_013179805.1 Microcoleus asticus IPMA8
TTAAGTTGATAATGCGCCAAGGATATGGCTTTTCTAATTTTAATAATTTCAGGAATCGCGTATTAGCTTGCTTCTCTGATTAGATAAAATTATAACCACAAGTTCAGGAGAGCCAACTTGATTTTACAAAAGCCTCTAGAAGGTTGCACGGGCATGACAGACTCGCCATATTTTATAGTTATTTGCACTTACGCTCGGGCGCGGCCGGCACAATTGCAAGGAATAAAGTTACTCTATCACTTTTTTTAAAGACTTAATTACTTAATTAAACATAAAGATAGTTGACAAAACCGCTATTTTGTGTATTAAACGATTCCTAAAAAAACTCCGACCTCCCCAAGCTAGCGCTGTAGGTCGGCGGAGAATTCTATCAAACCTGCGATCTGAGAAATAGGTAAATTTTGATAGAGCAAGACTTAAGTACCAAATAGTTCGCTAAACTTATTCAGAGTTAATCGCCCTTGAGGAAGTTTTAGTATGTTTGCCGTCAAGCGAGCGCTCAAATTAAATAACGCCGAAGCGACCTTGATGGCAAAACACGCAGGATTCCGGCGCGTAGTATTTAACTTTGGGTTGAATTTACGGACTCAAATGTATGGCGAGGGGAAATTTACAGACTCAAAGATACTCAACGAAGTTAAAAAAGTTCTTACCAACCACGTCAAGAAACAGCCTGAATTAGGCTGGATGAACCAGTTGTCTAGCCGAGTTTATCAAAATGCTTTGATTGATTTGAAAGATGCTTTTAGCCGATATCGCTCTGGAAAAGCAGGTCATCCGAAATTTGCTAGCCGACGAGATGGTCAATCTTTCACTGTTGACTCGTCTAGTGGAAAAGTCCTGCTAATCGCTGGCAACACCATCAAGATTCCTACTTTGGGAACTTTTCGACTTTATGAACCATTAGAATGCGGATTCGTCTCTCAAACTTTTACGATTTCAAAAGAAGGGAGTCGCTGGGAAAGTCTCTTTCTGTGTTGATGCCGAACGTTTGCCAGTTCGACAACCTGAGAACTCTGTAGGGATCGATATGGGCATTAAATCTTTTGCCGCGCTGTCAACTCAGCAGGTCTTTGATGCGCCAAAACCATTAAAGCAAGCGAAAACCAAATTTCCTAAATTGCAACGCAAAGCATCAAAACAGGTAAAAGGTTCCCAAAACCAGCGCAAAACCTACAATAAAATTAGTCTGCGACCTGCGCGGATAGCTCGCATTTGCTTAGATTTCCTTCACAAGCTAACAACTTATTTAGCCCAAACGTTCAAACTAATCAAGATTGAAAGCTTGAACGTTCGGGGGATGATGGCGAATCACAAGTTAGCTGGAGCAATATCAGATCTAGCGTTTTACGAATTCAAACGTCAACTCGATTACAAGTGCCAAATGTATGGAGCTAGTCTAGTGTTGGTAGACCAATGGTTTCCCAGCTCTAAAACCTGTTCAAATTGTGGCAGTAAAAAAGATATGCCACTAAGTCTTCGGATTTTTGACTGTCCTGTTTGTGGCATATCTTTAGATCGTGATTTGAATGCCAGTTTGAATATTTTAAACTGGGAACCCTCGGCTTGAGGGGGATAGCCTACTTATCTTGGGATTAGCCGTCTACCCAACAGGGTAGGAAGTAAACTCCAAATTGTGTCTAAAGATGGCTTTAGACAAGTTTAGGTAAGTTTTATGAAGCAGATTACTACATTTTATTGAGTTCCGATCGCAGCTCTTCCAACTCAGCGTCAATCACCGGACTCGACTCCGAAGTGCTAGCAGCAGTTTTACCCGCTGCCGGCAATTTACCTTGAGACACAGAACCTCCGGTCAGTTGAGCTTTCATCTGAGCCAACTCGTCGTCAACATCACCGCCGCTTTCGAGCAAGCGGAACTGTTCCTCTAAATTGCTGCCGCCGGCGGCCAATTCTGCCGAAGCTCCCGCGCGAGCTTCTATCTGCAAAACTTTTTCTTCCATGCGATCGAAAGCCGCCATTGAACTGCCAGTATTCAAGGTGCCAATGGTATTGTTGAGCTGTTCCTGAGCCTTAGCAGCGGATATCCTCGCTTTGAGCATATCCTTCTTAGTCTTAGCTTCGGAAATCTTGCTCTCCAAACCGATCAAGTTGCGCTTGAGGCTTTCCACCTGAGCCGCTTGCTGATCCAGACTGGCTTTCAGGGTAGCCGCCGTTTCAGCGTGAGACTTTTTGCGCACCAGCGCTTCCCGGGCCAAAGTCTCGTCTCCTTTTTGCAGGGCTAGCTGAGCGCGCTGCTGCCACTGGTTAGACTGAGACTCAGCTTGATTGTACTGAGTCTGAGTGCGCTTTTGAGTGGCGATCGCACTGGCAACGGCTTGACGCAACTGCACCAAGTCTTCCTGCATATCCGTAACGGACTGTTCTAAAATCTTTTCCGGGTCTTCAGCTTTGTTGACCAGATCGTTAAGATTGGCTTTGACGACTCGGCTAATGCGGTCAAATAATCCCATAATGCTATTTTTCCAGGGTGAGGTGTACGAAGTAGGCGGAAAGCAGGCTTTAGGCGCTAGCCCGCAGTTGTGAAATTCACTCTTGTCAGATTTTTAGTGCGATTTAGTTTTTGGCAATTTTTGCAGACAGATAAATCCAGTTTAAAGCGATCGAGTAAGTGGTGCAGGCAAGCTTATTCATGCACCTATCTATTGAGTTTAACTTCGATCCGGGAATTCCCCCACAGGCTTCGAGCCATCTCTAGCTAGGCTGTTGAGAAGTTTTTGCTGGTCTCAACTATTGTTCTGCTGCCTGGGGTTCAGGATGCTGGCGGCTCGCCCGAGGGCAATTTAGGTGTATTTTTGCCCGGAAGCATTTGTGCTTTCATCGCCGCCAACTCAGTATCGACATCCTCGGCACCTTCGAGAGAGAGAAACTTCTTTTCTAAATCGTTAGTTCCGAGTTCTGCGATTGCTTCGGAGCGAGATTCTAGCTGCATGACTTTCTCTTCCATCCGTTCAAACGCGCTCAAAGCGCTGCCTGTATTGAGATTGCCCATCATTTCTTGAAGCCTTTCCGATGCTTGAGCCGATCGAGCTCGGGCAATATACATATCTTTTTTAGATTTTGCCTCGGAAATCTTACTTTCTAGCGCCCGCATATTGTCTTTAAGTTGAGTCACAACAGCGTTTTGCTGCCCGAGACTGGCTTTCATCGCCGTTGCCGTTTCTTGATAAGATTTCCTGCGCGTCAGAGCTTCCCGCGCCAAATTTTCCTCGCCTTTTTGCAAAGCTAGCTGCGCCCGCTGGTACCATTCTGCGGCAGTAGACTCAGCTTGGGAACACTGGCGTTCGGTGCGTTTTTGAGCTGCAATCGCCCCTGCCACAGCTTGTCTGAGCTGCACTAAATCTTCCTGCATATCCATTACAGCCTGTTCCAGAATTTTTTCTGGATCTTCTGCCGCCCCGACCAAACTGTTAATATTGGCTCGAATCACTCGCCAAAGGCGATCGAATAATCCCATGAGGCCCGTCTCCCGATTTTCAACTTTAGAATTAAGACAGAGAAATCACAATTAAAAACTAAAAATGAAAACTCATCAATCGTCTTTTTAATTTTTAATTTTGAAATTTTAATTCCCTCTAAGTTAGGTCGTCATGATTATTTTTAGGATGGGTAGGGCGCGAGCGTTACCCATCAAAACTGAGCAAATGTTGGGTGAAGCGAAACCGAGGGTTCGTGCCGCGGGACCAACCTACTCGCCGATCCTCAGTTTAATTCTCTTTGCCTAATTTATGGCTGATAGTATTGCGGCTTCACCCCTTTTGCTTGCAGTTCTTTCACCAAAAGTTCTGCTGAGGCAGCATCGTTCAAAGCCCCCATTTGGATCTTGACACCCTTTGAGAAGTTCCGCACGTAGGCATCGGGAACTGCGGTTCTGGCTTGCTGCAGCGATTTTGCATCCGTGTAATCGGTGACAACGTAATAGAAACCGTCGGCAGCGCGTGCCGGCCTTCCCAGCGGGGATGCGGCGGCTGGGGATGCGGCGGCTGGGGATGCTGTCGCCGGAGATGCGGCGGCTGGCTGGGCTGGGGAGGGCGTTGGAGGCAGTGTCGGCAGTGTCGGCACTGGCTGGGCGCTGGGGCGGGGACTGGGAAGCAAAGCCGTGCTGATATTGTTGAGTCCTTGTTCTCTCCCTCTGGCGGGGTTGCCATCTTCTGTCGGAATCGGGACAGCCGCGCTGGGACCAGGAGGCGCTGCCGGATTGGGCGGGATTGAGGCTTTTGGCGACGGGGAAGGAATTGCGCTGGCTGTCGGATTGACATTGCTGAGAGTGCTCAAATCTAGCTCGACAAATTCCTTGGATACCAGATTTGGAGCTTTCGGCAGTTCCTTGGTGCTGGTATCTGAGATGGCAGTAGAGGCGGGACTGTCGCTTGGAGAGGGTGAACCGCGATCGAGAAAACGGTTCAGGCCGGCCATCTTAGCCAGACTTGACGGGTGCATGACTGCGTAGCCCAAAGCTGTGCACGACAGCAGAAACAGCAGCATCGAACTCAGTCCCAAGGGAGTTAACAGACTGGCTGCTAAACTGCGTTCGACGGCAGGCTCGGCTTTTGACTCGTCCAAACTTTCGATCAGCTTTTCGCTTGATTCGAGATAATTGTTGGGTGCGAAGGCACTGCTAGATAATTTTGTGCCGCCCCTGGTAGTTGCTAGCGGGCCATCGCCCTGGATGCCGGCAAGAGATAGGGGCAGGGACAGCGGCTGCTGGGTTTCCTCCGCGGCCTCCAGGGGCAAATTTTGGGCTAGCTGTTGCTCGGTTGTGGCTGTTTGCTTGCCAGTACGAACCGATGGGGACACCCACTGTTCGGCTCGCCGCCTGTGCCTTCTGTATGTTGTCAGTTCTGCTTCTAGGTTTACATCCAGACTCCCCAGGACTGCTTGCAAAGCAGGCTTGATTGGGGTTGAAGAGGATTGATGATTTGGGGATTCAACCGAAGAACGCTTACTCATTAGCAAAACTCCTACCGCCTCTGAATTGATTTTAATGTTTTGATTGTAGATAGAAACAAGAAGCTTGAAAACTTGCTTATTTTATGATTAGCTAGTTTTAGCGTCAATGCAACAGGGGCCCGATCGCCTGCTGTCGATCGCTGGCAGCTATCTTTTAATTTTAATTTTAAAACTTAATTGTTTCTGTGTCCCGGAGGCTGCTTAGCGAGACTCGAAGCAGCTTTCTGTATCCGGATATACCGCTTATTTATAACCTCTCATACTCGTTCGGCATTTGTACTTTTTCTTGATCCCTGACCGCTTTATAAACTTTTAATCTGTGTTTTTACCTATACAATGAGCCAAGACTGAGGCAATTGTTTCTAAATATAACAAGATTATAAATAAATTATAAAATTTAATTATGCTCCGGGGATCGCTACAACCCAGACAGCATAAAGGTTGGGATGCTCTAAGGCAGGCTAGCTCTGCAAAGGAGAATTAGAGATGAAAATGATTTCCCTAAGAACTTTTATGCAAACCTCCTTAACTTCACCTTTAACTTCAGCTTGTGGTCACTGCCGTCACTATACCCCTGAGGGCAGACGCGGGGGTGTTTGCGCTTTACTCGGCGGGCCGGTTCAAAGTCACTGGAAAGCTTGTGCTTTAGCGGTTTCGCCTTTTAGGTCATCTTGGGAAAACATAGAACAAATTGGACTGTGGCAAGAATCGACTCTGACGCTGCAGGATGCCACCGTCACTCTTTCCGAGCGCAATGCCTGCCAGCTTACAGGCACAACGTTAACCGAAAAATCGGCAGCAGCAGTATCGGTCTAGTTAGTCGGCTGCCCTGCTGCTCATACCATTATTTTCGATTTTCGATTTTCGATTGGGGAATCACCGATCAGTATCATGGTTTGGATCTGGCAAAGCAGTTTCATTCTTTTTGGGAACTGGTATCAATACTCACACTTTTGTGCGATAGGGTGCATTTGGCTTTACTAACTCATAAAAATCAGCAGTATCTACTTTAATATGAGCGCATAAAAAAACTGATTTCTCCATCCAACTATGGCAGCCAAGGATATTGACTAAAATCAGGTTGCCGTTTTTCTAAAAAGGCTTGTTTGCCTTCGGCGCCTTCCTGCGTCATATAGTACAGCAAAGTAGCATTTCCCGCCAGTTCTTGCAAACCGGCTTGACCGTCGCAGTCGGCATTAAAAGCAGATTTCAAACAGCGAATCGCGATCGGACTTTTTTCTAGAATTTCCGCAGCCCACTGCATCCCTTCTAGTTCTAGTTGTTCGACGGGCACGACGCTGTTGACTAAACCCATTTCTAGGGCTTGCTGCGCGCTGTACTGGCGGCACAAAAACCAAATTTCTCGGGCTTTTTTCTGGCCGACAACTCTGGCGAGATAGCTAGCTCCGAAACCACCGTCGAAACTGCCGACTTTTGGGCCGGTCTGTCCGAAAATAGCATTGTCAGCAGCGATCGTCAAGTCGCAAATTAAGTGTAGAACGTGGCCCCCTCCTATTGCGTAGCCTGCAACTAAAGCAATTACAACTTTGGGCATCGATCGAATCAACTTCTGCAAGTCGAGCACGTTCAAGCGGGGTATGCCACCTTCGTCTACATATCCCGCCGCACCCCGCACGCTTTGGTCGCCGCCGGCACAAAAGGCGTATTTGCCGTCTGTATGAGGCCCCGCACCGGTGAAAAGGACAACGCCGATTTTTGTGTCTTCGCGGGCATCAGTAAAGGCATCGCACAGTTCCTGCACGGTTTTAGGACGGAAAGCGTTCCGTTTGTGAGGTCGATTGATGGTAATTTTGGCGGTGCCACCGCTTTTGTGATATAGAATGTCTTCGTAGGTTTTGGCGGTTTGCCATTCAATTTGCATAATCAATCAATTTTAGATTTGAGACCAAACTGGGTCTATCAAGGCAGCGACAAGTCGCTTTTAGATTTTAGATTGATTCGGTTCAATGGGATACAAGGGTCGATCGACTCTTGCAACAAAAATAAAGCGGGACTTGCGCAGGAACCAGGTTTTTCACCAACATAAGCCGTACAGCGCTCTTGGTAGCGGTTAAAAAACCTGCTTTTTGAGGGTAAGAGCGCGCAAGTCCCGTCTCAAATGGAAAAAGCGTCAAATCCTCGAACTCCTCTCACGACTTTTACTGCGCAAAAATTTATATGCGCTGGATTATTTGCGCAGTAAAAGAGCCAGCAGGTGCTTTGCTGCTTTCGCAAATACCTGATCGCGCGACTCGAATTCGCTGGGATCGAGTAAAGCTTGAACTTCGCCAAAAGCTTCTGAGTCGAGGGTTCCTTCTTTAGTAAATAAAGTGTCTAGGACTGCAATGTGTCTGGAGTCGAGGCCGAGCCGATTTCCCATCGACTGTAAGTACATTTGCTCCCGCAGGTCGATGTGTCCGTCTGCCGCTGACATTTCGTAGCCGGAACCGATGAGCAACAGCTTTTCTGATTCTGAGAACAAAGCTGTCAGGGTTAGCAATTCCGTGGGGTTGAAGTACACCTGCTGTTTGGAGACTCCTTTGACAAGGCGCTGAATTAGTTCTATCCGATCGGGGTCGCCGCTGGCAAAGGCTTTGAGAGTCTTTTGCAGCCGTTCTTCTTCTTCAACTGCGATCGTCCTGTCAATAATCATCACTCCGCGCAGGATCGAAATCAGAGCAGTCAGAAAGACTACCAAAGGAGTGATATCTTGTTCCCGGAGCTTTTGCCGGCTAATGCGACACAACAGCTCAACAACTTCACTGGTGATTGTGGTGGTGTCCATAATTAAAAATGACTCTCTCTTAAGCTGTAATGTAATTTTCTTTCTCGATCTTAAGTTTTTTCTGTTACGTAGGTATGACGTGAATTCTAAAACTGAGCCGTTGTCTATTAGTGATACTACTTATTTTATTCACAAACGCTGGATGGCTAGGGCTGTGGAACTGGCACAAGCAGCCGGTGATGCTGGTGAAGTACCCGTGGGTGCTGCAATTGTTGACGGTACTGGCAAATTGATTGCCGAAGCGCAAAATCGACGAGAGCGAGACTGCGATCCGACTGCTCACGCTGAAATCTTGGCTTTGCGGGCGGCCGGGCAAGTTTTGCAAGATTGGCATCTTAATCAATGCACGCTCTACGTAACGCTGGAGCCTTGCCCGATGTGCGCTGGTGCGATCGTCCAAGCTCGGATTGGCCTGCTGGTATACGGAGCAGATGACCCGAAAACTGGCACGATTCGGACTGCTGCTAATATTCCCGATAGCGCGCATTCGTGTCACCGCTTGGAGGTGCTCGGCGGTATTATGGAGTCTGTTTGTCGCGATCGGTTGCTTTCTTGGTTTGAAGCGCGCCGGAAAAATTAACAGGTAAAATTTTTTACTCTCTTATGAGCGATGTTTAATCGCAATTGACCCTTTAACTGAAATAATAGATCCGTAATTGCCCGCTCAAGCTTTCGAGGTGGCCGACTGGTCTGTATTAATTAATGCTGTCCGGTTGGCTGAGGTTTTACCTGTTAGAGATTATCTCTTGCGGGCGCGATCGCTCGATCGGCACAATGCCAATAGCCAAACTGTCCCGATCCAAAAACTAAAGATTTGTCCAACAACTTACTTTAGACTTTAGATCTCGATAAAGCAGCTTAATTGCTATGCGCCACACCGCCACGATCGCCGTTGAGTCCAGTACATCATCTCTAGTGAAGCCAATGCCTGCCAAGGTAGTATTTAATACCTCTCGCGTTTCTCCTTGGTTAACCTCCTTGCTCTATCCGCTAGGTCACTATATTGTCCTACCGTTTCATTTTGGCAAGATTGAGGTAACCGGACAGGAGCACTTGCCGAAAGACGGGCCTGTCATCTTAGCCCCTACGCACCGTTCCAGATGGGATGCCCTGATGATGCCCTATTCAACCGGACAGATGGTGACTGGACGCGATTTGCGGTTCATGGTAACTGCTGATGAAGTGAAAGGACTTCAAGGTTGGTTCATCAGAAATTTGGGAGGGTTTGCTGTGGATATCAAGCATCCAGCAATTAGCAGTCTTCGTTACGGCGTGGAACTACTCCTCGACAAGCAGATGTTGGTGATTTTTCCCGAAGGCGGCATTTTTCAGGATGGCGAAGTTCACCCGATCAAGCCGGGATTGGCGCGTTTGGCAATTCAAGCAGAGTTGAGCAAACCGGGTTTAGGGGTGAAAATTGTACCGATGAGTATCCGCTATCGCCCGCGCATTCCTCAATGGGGTTCTGAGGTGAAAATTGCGATCGGTTCTCCGATTTCCGTGGCGGATTATGCCAATGGCGGCGGTAAAAAAGAAGCACCATTGTTGACGGCCCAACTCGAAAAGGCTCTTAAAAATCTTGATGAAAGTTGAGAAGAAGGAAGAAGGAAGTTCGGCAACGGATTCTGTAACGGATGTAACGGATGTAGCGGATGTCAGGAATAAGGAAGAAGGAATAAGGAATAAGGAATAAGGAATTATGATATAATGTTTTCTGGTGCTGTCGAGAGATGCAGCACTTATTTTGTTGCTTTCTTATGTCTGTATTAAGTGTGAGCATTAATGGATTGTGCTTTGAACTTTAAGCCTGGTCAAATTGTCAGTTTAGAATGTGGAAATGCGTGCCTGCATTCAGAGGTGATCCAAGTGGTTGAGGCACGTCAAGTTTGTTGGGTGCGCCCTTTAATGTTAGTTGTATTACTGTCAGGGCAGGATTTATCGGCGCAATGGTCGGAAGAATACACTTTATCCGATTTGCGGGATGGTGCGGATTTGCTGTGGCCGGGGAGTTTGTTTCGGGCGGCGCTGGATACCGAGGTAATTTCGCTGTTGAGTCAGTTGCAGTCTCTGGACTCTGAAAAAAAGGATGGTGCGATAGCTTCTCGGCAACTTAGAGAATTTGTCGACCGAGTTTGGGAAGCTTTTCCCAGTGCTTTTCATTAAGCAGATATGTGGCGTTTTGTCTATTAGTCCGCCAGGGGTTGAAAACCCCTGTCTAATAGCTAAAGTCATCGCTATGACGACTAATAACCTGTTCATTCTTCAGTCTCAAGCGAGAGGGACGAAAGTTTGACAAAAAGCGATAGAAATCGCCGACTTTTCGGCGACTATTATACTAAAATACAGCGTGTGAAAGCTCTTCGGGGTTGAGATTATTGTGAATAACTTTACCGTCTCGGAACCAGACAACGCGGCGAGTTTGGCGCGCCACTTCCGGTTCGTGCGTTACCATAACCACAGTCATGCCGCTTTCGTTGAATTCGGTAAAAATATCCATTACTTCTTGAGTAGTTTTTGTATCCAATGCACCTGTAGGTTCGTCAGCCAGCAACAACACGGGACGGTTGACGATAGCCCTGGCGATGGCTACCCGCTGCTGCTGTCCTCCTGATAGTTGATTCGGTCTGTTTTGCAGCCGACTTTCCAGACCTACTTTCGTTAAAGCATCTACTCCCCGTTCGCGTCTTTCTGATGCGGGAATGCCGGCATAAACCATCGGTAACATGACGTTTTCTAAGGCGGTCAATTGAGGCAACAGGTGAAATTGTTGGAATACAAACCCCAATTTTAAATTGCGAATTCCGGCTAATTCTGCTTCGGGCATTTGGGCGACATCTACGCCGTCTAAGTAGTAACTGCCGCTCGTAGGTCGATCGAGACAGCCGATAATATTCATAGCTGTAGATTTGCCCGATCCCGATGCGCCCATAATCGAGCAATATTCTCCTTGTCTTACGGTCAAGCTGACGCCGTTTAAGGCGCGAACTTCGAGGTCGCCAATTCCGTAAACTTTTGTTACCTCTTCCAGACCGACAACAACGGGCTTTGAGAGGACTTGCGGGTCGAAGTCTTGGTATGTATCGGTTTGTAGTTCAGGCATTTTTTTTTCTGTGCGATCGACACAACTAACTACTAAACTAACACTTCCCATCAGTATTCGCGTTCGGGGTGACGGCTGTTTCGACGCTAATGAACAGAATCTCTATCTTCAAGTCATAGTGAATACTTTGACCCGACGTGGAGGTACAGTCGGAGTGGAAAAAAATCTACCAACTCAAGTAGAGGCGATCGCATGGACTATTCAAAGATAACCATCTCTAAGTCTCACAACAAGCCAGTGATTAGTTCATCTGCTTTTATTTTGGTACAATAGTTCGGACTGTTTTTAGTTCGCAGTCTGAAACCCTCGATTTTCCGTTGGTAGCTCGATTGCCGAATGGTCTTGAACCCTTATTCTAGGTTTGCCAATTAAAAACTGTCCGAACTATTGTTGGTAATCACCTGTTAAAAGAATCAGATTTAACGATCGCCCGCAACCAATTTTCATGGGTTTGAGGGTCTTCTTCACCAGGTTGACAGGGCTTGGGTGGAATAGACACCCCAATAGGCTAAACTTGTATCCGATCGCCAAACAGATTACAAAGCAATGACTAATTATACCGATACCAACCAGACCGAGATTTCCAATACAGTCTCATCGAGTCCACAAATTTTATCTTTCCTGAAAATTGTTGAGTATTTATCCCTGGCCGCTTTTGTGGGTGCAGGCATCCTTACCAGAGTTTTTCTAGACAACCAACTTATCGTTATTTTGGGAGCTGTTTTTCTCTCTAGTTTTATTTTTCTGTTCCTGACCAATAGACAATTAGATCGCAACTTTCGGAATAGTGCTAATCAGTTAGATATCCGAAAAAAAGCTCAACTATATAATTATCTATTAAACCCGAATGATGTTTCGGATAACAATCCGATTACCCCGGTGAGAGAAAAGGCTTTACGATATTGCCAGGAGTTGATTGACGACTATAAAAACACTAGAGAGACTTCGAGAAATATTTACTATACTTTCCAATTGGCAACCGTTGTTTTATCGGGAGTCACACCAATTTTAGTATTGGTAGACAAATTGGAACCAGGTCAATCGTTGCTCAAGTGGCTCCCCGTAATTTGTCCCGCTGTCGCCTCCATAGTCGCCAGTATAGTTACCTCCTTTCCTTTTCAGGAGAATTGGATTTCTGCTAACACGACTGTGGAATTGTTAGAAGCGGAACAGGAGAAATTTGTATTAGGAGTGACTCCAGCTTATCGTTGCTATGATGTAGCCGACGAAGCCCAAAATCAACAAATGACAAAAATGGCAATAGAAAACTTTATCAATCAGGTGAATGAGATTCATCTCAAGCAAATCCAAAAACCAGATGAAACAGCGTCAAAGGAGCAGAATACAGAGCTAGCTCAATCTACCGAGTCACAGCAGCAGAGTTAACGAAGCTGACAATACCAGTAAGCAGGTAGGGTTGAGTGACGCTACCTGCTCCCTCAATTAGCTCTGTATGTAGTTCTCAAAATGTAGTTATCAAAAGTGCTCCTCAAAAGCAAAATTTTTGAGCTATGATTAAGAAAAGTTAAGCGTAAACTTGGGAAGTTGGAGATTGTTGGTAACACAATTATGACATACGATTACGACTTGTTTGTGATAGGTGCAGGTTCCGGCGGATTGGCGAGTTCCAAGCGAGCAGCATCCTACGGAGCAAAAGTGGCGATCGCCGAAAATGATTTAGTAGGCGGAACCTGCGTAATTCGCGGCTGTGTTCCCAAAAAACTAATGGTTTACGCCTCAACATTTTCGCACCTTTATGAAGATGCGATCGGCTACGGCTGGAGTTCAGTAGAAAGCAGCTTCGACTGGGCAAAACTCGTCACCACAGTAGACGCAGAAGTGCGCCGACTCAGCAAACTGCACATCAGCTTTCTCGAAAAAGCCGGAGTAGAATTAATTTCAGGATACGCCAAATTTATCGACCCCCACACCGTCGAAGTTGGTGACAGAAAATTTACCGCAGCCAAAATCTTAATTGCAGTCGGCGGAGAAGCGCAAAGAGTCCCAATTATAGGCATAGAACACGCGATTACCTCCCGCGAAATCTTCCTGCTAAAAGAGCAACCAAAACGGTTGGCAATTTGGGGTGGCGGCTACATCGGCGTCGAATTTGCTTGCATTATGAACGGATTGGGAAGCCAAGTAACTCAAATCATCCGGCGCGATCAAATTCTGCACTACTTCGACGAAGAAATTCGCGCTAACGTCCAAGAAGGCATGACTAAGCACGGAGTTGAAATTTTGACAGAAAGCTCGATCAATCACATTGAGAAAACCCCAGAAGGTTTAAAATTAACGCTGTCGGGAAAATCCGAAGGAACGCTAATAGTAGACGCGCTTTTGTCCGCTACCGGGCGCTTGCCCAACTTGGAAAAATTGGGTTTAGAAAACGCGGGAGTAGAAACCGATCAAGGTGCGATCGCAGTTACCAAAGACAGCCGCACCAGCCAGCCGCACATTTTTGCAGTCGGAGATTGCACCAACCGCATCAATTTAACGCCAATTGCGATCGCTGAAGGCCGTGCTTTTGCCGATACAGAATTTGGTAACAACCCCAGATCGATCAGTCACGAAAATGTTGCGTCAGCAGTATTTTCGCAGCCGGAAGCAGCTACAGTTGGCTTAACAGAAGAGGAGGCTAAAGCTAAGTTTCCCGAATCAATTAAGTGCTATACAGCCAAGTTTAGACCGATGTTTCATTCTTTGACAGGTGCAGACGAAAAGACTTTTGTCAAGTTAGTTGTTGAAACTAATACTGACAGAGTTTTGGGCGTGCACATGGTGGGGAAAGACGCGGGCGAGATTATTCAAGGAATGGCGATCGCTGTTAATATGGGAGCTACGAAGAAAGACTTCGACGCGACTATTGGCATTCACCCATCGACTGCTGAAGAGTTTGTTACCTTGCGGTAAAGCGGTGGAAGCCGCCAGGGGTTTCAACCCCTGGCTAATAGCTAAAGTCGGTTAAAATTCAGATATTGCACCATTTTCAAGAACAGGCAGGATGCCTGTTCCACAGCAAAGTAAAATTTTATTGTGGGGTGGGCATCCTGCCCGCCTGTGAAGGGATGAATGAGTGATTCAACTAAACAAAACAAAATTTTAGCATTCTATCTCGGTCAGCAGCCTGATTCGCAAGGTCGGGCGATCGAGGATATTTGGTCGTGGGATTACCAGAAGCTGGAATCCGTGCACAATTACATTCAATGGCTGTTTCCGCTGAGAGAAAAGAGTCGCTTTAATTCCAGTGCTCCTACTTTAAATGATGAGGTAATTCAAGCTTTTAGAACAAGTGAAGAGTTGAGAAATCGCTTACTCCATTCGTTCAAAGTCATGCTAGCGTTTTACGGGTTGGAATGCCGCGAAGGGGAAAACGCAGAAATTGTAATTGCCAAATCGCCAGAATATTTGTCAAGAAAAAGAGAGTGGATTGAAAAATTTAATCACAACTACCTGCGGCTGACAAGGATTCTCACAAGTTTGACAGAGTTGGGATTGAAAAATTACGCTTTAGCTCTTTTCAAATGTTTAGATGAGATTTATAACGAAGACCAAAAAAGTATTGGTTTAGAAACTTATACTTATTGGAAAAATGCTGTAAATAGTTAGAAATCACATCTTGCACCATTGTTAAGAACGGGCAAGATGCTTGTTCCACAATAAAATTGAGTTTTGTGGAACGGGCATCTTGCCCGTTCCTAAACAGGTA
This sequence comes from Microcoleus asticus IPMA8, assembly GCF_013179805.1. Taxonomy (GTDB): domain Bacteria; phylum Cyanobacteriota; class Cyanobacteriia; order Cyanobacteriales; family Microcoleaceae; genus Microcoleus; species Microcoleus asticus. Next base: position 14,563 of record NZ_SRRZ01000075.1, read on the forward strand.
GTTGATAATGGTGCAAGATATCAGTTAGGATCAATATTTTAGAATTATCGCTATAGCCAACCCTACGGTCCACAAAAAAACTTAATTTTTGTCGAACAGGCCCGAAAGCCTGTTATGGGCTAGAAACTCACCCACAAGAAAATTAAATTTTTGTAGAACACGCATCTTGGCTGTAGCTGACATTGGTGCAGTTTTACACCCCAAGCGGATTCATGCTCAAAATAATATTTTAAATGATTTGAACCTTTTTCGAGATCGTCCTGTCTAAAGACTTCAGATAACGAACTGGTGGGGGAGACTTCACAGGTGTTAGGTGTGTCAGCCAATGTTTTAACCGATGACTGTTCCGACTCGGACTTAGTTGCTGAGTGTCTAAAGGGCGATCGCACCTGCTTTCGCCACCTTTACCAACGCTACCAAAACAAAGTCAGGTCAACCCTTTACCAACTCTGCGGGCCCTCGCTGCTTGACGACTTAACGCAAGAAGTATTCCTGCGAGTGTGGAAAGGATTGCCCAAACTCAAGCACCAAGACAACTTTTCTACTTGGCTTTATCGAATCACTTGGAATGTGGCTTCTGACCAAAGACAAGCATTTGCTAAGCAGCATTCTTTTGATTCCAAACTCAAAAATCAAGAACAAATGGATCGGATTGTTGTCACAGATCGTACCTCTGACTTGATGCAGTTGCACTATCAAGATTTAGTGCAGCGGGGACTGGAGCAATTGAGCTTTGAACACCGCAGCGTTTTGGTACTGCACGACTTAGAAGACATCCCGCAAAAAGAAGTAGCCCAAATTTTGGGACTGCCGGCGGGAACCGTCAAATCTCGCGTGTTTTATGCCAGAAATGCTGTGCGGCAATTTTTGCAAAAAGAAGGTGTCAGCGAGCTATGAATAACCCAAGCAGCGACCAAGATTTAGTTAATTTCTTGAAGCAAAATCGCCCAAATATTCCTGAAGCTGTACCAGATTTAGAGCAAAAACTTCTAGCAGCAATAGAAAGTAATCAGGCGAGCGTTTTCTATGAAACCCACCACACAAAAACGCAATTAAGTGCGTCAGCTAAGTCAGATAACAGGTTAAAAATATCCTCTGTTTCTAAGTGGGCATTGTCCTCGGCGATTGCTGCTAGCCTGCTAGTTTTTTGGTCTGGCTACCGTCCGTTTGAGACTGCACAATTGCCAGATGAGGAAACAGCTCAGTTAGAAGCATTTTTAGTCAATAACTGGGAGGGTGTACTCCAGGATTCTCCTCAAGAAAATATGACCAATCGCCCGCAAACAGAGTGGTTTAATTTCCCTGTTTCCGCTGACAGCGAACCGCCAACAAATAACTAATCTCAAAGAGGTAATTTTCATGTCAATTCGTCGCATTTCTGCCCTAGCCGTTTTAATGCTGACTCTCGGCAGCACAGCCGCAGCAATAGCAGTTCCCAATCCCCTAGAAGCGGGAACAATTGCCCAAAATCAGCGACCAAATCGACCTGCTGGCAAGGAAGGGGGGATGTTCGAGAAACTTAATTTAAGCGCCGACCAAAAGCAGCAAATGCAGGCAGTTCGCGATCGTTACAAAGACCAAGTTTCCCAGCGGATGCAAGCAGTCCGCCAAGCCAGACAAGAATTGGAAACGATGATGTCCGGCACGGCAAATGCTAGCGAAATACGCGAAAAACACCGTCAAATAATCGGATTGAGGCAGCAATTGGAAGAGGTGCAATTTGAAAGTACACTTGCAATGCGAGAACTGCTCACGCCCGAACAGCGCAGCCAATTAGCTCAACTGATGCAGCAGCGCCGACAAACTGCTAGAAACAGGATGCAAAACGGTCAAAAACCGCAGTAATTGACGAGTAGTTTTGAGTGAATCGCAGGGTGTGCAATACGCACTCTGCGATTTCTTGTTGTAAGCAAGTAGAAATAAATAAATGCAGGCAGCGAGAAAGACAACTTTTCTTTAATCTATGCGATGGCTTTCTCTCTTGGGAAAAGCAGTCTCAAAGCGCAGCATTTTCAATTCTAGGCGAGTCCTTTACTTTTTTATAAACAGTCTCAAATTGCCTAATTTAAATCCCTGCAAGTCCTCGATATTTTCCGAATATGAGTATATATTTTGTTTTAGTTAGTCTTTTAATTTTTTTATTTAATAGCTCATAATAACTTAAGATAATTAGTTGGGAAGTCTCATAAATTTTTCTGGATGAATCTACAGAAAGACTCAAGTTACATTTATTTACACGGATTTGCTTCAAGTCCCAATTCAGCTAAGGCTAGATATTTCCGAGATCGCTTTTCCTACCTAGGAATTGACCTAAAAACTCCCGATCTCAATCAAAACGATTTTTCGGGACTCACTCTCACCCGCCAATTAAACCAAATAGAAACTGAATTTTTGCAAACCCAATCCTCCCAATCTCCCACAGACAATGTAAAAAATCTAGGGGGAGTCACCATAATAGGGTCGAGTTTTGGGGGACTGACAGCGGCTTGGTTGGCCCAGCGACAATTGTCAGTAAAGCAAATAGTTTTGTTAGCACCGGCTTTTGACTTTATCTCGCACTGGCTGCCACTGTTGGGACAGCAACAGTTAGAAAAGTGGCAGTCTGAGAAATATTTGCCGGTTTACCACTACGGCGAACAGCGTCATCTGCCGCTGAATTATCAGTTTTTGGCAGATATGGCTCAATACCCTGAACAAAAATTAATGCGGTCAGTCCCTACGTTAATTCTTCACGGCAAGCATGATACAATAATACCGATTCAAGCTAGCAGAAATTTTGCCGCTAACCGTCCCTGGGTGCAATTAATCGAATTAGAAGACGATCATGCTTTGGGCAATGTCCTAGCGGAAATTTGGGAAGCGATTCAAAAGTTTTGCCAATTCAAAAATTAAAATTTGACCAACTTCCAAGTCTCAACAATCAAATGAGTGAACAAGATCGATCGACTCGCACGTTAGCCGTTGACATTGGCGGAAGCGGCATCAAAGTTATGGTTTTGGACGAGGAAGGCCAACCCCAAACCGAACGCAGCCGTTTAGAAACGCCTCAACCGCCGAAACCGGAGCCCGTACTAGAGGCGATCGCCTCTTTAGCCAGCGGACAAGGGGAATTTGACCGAGTATCAGTAGGTTTTCCCGGCGTCGTCTCTGGTGGCATTATCAAAACCGCAGTGAATTTAGATCCGTCTTGGATAGATTTTGACCTACAAACTACCCTCAAAGATCGCTTGGGAAAACCTGTGCGAGTGGCTAACGATGCCGATATTCAAGGATTGGGAGCAATTGCTGGGACAGGGGTAGAATTAGTAATTACTCTTGGCACCGGTTTCGGTTCTGCCTTATTTGTCGATGGTATCTTGGTGCCCAATCTAGAATTGGGACATCACCCGTTTCGCAAAGGGGAAACTTACGAACAGCAATTAGGGCGATCGGCATTAGATACAGTCGGTTCCAAAAGATGGAATCGCCGTCTGGAAAAAGCGATCGCTTCTCTGCAAAATCTCTTTAACTGCGATCGCATTTACATCGGCGGTGGCAATACTAAAAAGATTGCTGTTGAGTTACCGCCGCAGGTTAAAATAGTACCCAATGTCAGCGGTTTGTTAGGCGGAATTGCTTTGTGGCGCGATTGAATAAGCGGGGTGGGAAAAGTGCCCATCTCTATCAAAGAAACCGGGTTTTTTACCATGATTGAAGACAAAAATCGAGTATTTTAGTAAAAAAAACCGGTTTCTGCATCCAGGAGATTTGATTGGATTTTTGGCTGGTGCGTTAGCGGAACCCTCGAAGAGGATCGCCGTTTAAAAAATTATTCACCCATCGGATCGCGGTAGCGTTTGGGTTCATCCTTGCGAAACAGATTCGCTAAACCGAGGATGCCCAACAAACCCAAAGCACCCCAATGATTGTTGTCGTTTTTGCTTTCTTGAAACGGAGTTCTGTCTAGAACAACTCCATTAGAATCAGTATTGTTCTGTGCGGGAGCAGAGTTAGTTTGAGCTGAGGCAGGCATCGCTGAAGGGAGAACAGCCAAACTCAAAGCTATCAGGGTAGCAGCGGTATTTTTAGATATATCGGAAGGCTTGACTTTCATACTCGGTCTCCAAATATCAGCAGTTACTTTATCAAATTAATCAATTTGCCGCAGCCGACGCATCAATCGATCGACAGAAACTAAATTCCCCCTCTCCTCTTGCTTTCGAGATAGAACAAGCTTTATGCTAAGTTCAGATGCTTGTAAGCAAATTATCTAAAATAAAAAGTCGTAAATTATACCATGCTGCCCTTTATCCGAAAAGATTTAGCCGAACTTACCGCATACACTCCCCATCCGGGTGGCGCGTCAGGAGAACCAGCGCACTCAGAAAGTGCGATTGTCGATCGCCTCGATACCAACGAATGCCCCTACGACTTGCCCGAGGAATTAAAAAAAAAGCTAGCTTGGACTTACCAGCAGTTAATTGAGACAAATCGCTATCCCGACGGAGGACACGCAGCACTCAAAGAGGCGATCGCCCAATACGTCAATGAATCCCTAAATGTCCCCCCCCTTAACAAGGGGGGACTAGGCGGGGTTACACTGCCAAAAACCGCCATTACAGCCGACAATATTTCTGTTGGTAACGGTTCCGACGAACTAATTCGATCGCTCTTAATAGCTACTTGTTTAGGCGGGCAAGGCTCTATTTTGGTAGCGAATCCCACCTTTTCGATGTATGGAATAATCGCCCAAACCCTCGGCATTCCCGTTGTGAGTGTTCAGCGGAAAGAGGAGAATTTTGAAATCGATATCGAGGCGGCTAAAAGGGCGATCCTCTCCGAGGGCTGCGCTAACGACCAAAATCAAAATCCCCCCGTGCGCGCCGTCTTTGTCGTTCATCCCAATTCCCCCACAGCCAATGCTTTAACAACTGATGAAATAGAGTGGTTGTCAAGTTTGCCGGAACAGATATTAGTAGTAATTGACGAAGCTTATTTTGAATTCAGCCAAAATACTTTAGCAGACAGATTGCACCAGCACCCGAATTGGATAATTTTACGCACATTTTCCAAAGCATTTCGACTAGCATCAATGAGAGTCGGATATGCGATCGCCCATCCCGAACTCGCAGCCGCCTTAGAAAAAATTCGCCTCCCCTACAACCTTCCCAGTTTCTCGCAAACCGCAGCCGAGTTAGCCCTAGCGCAGCGGCAGTTATTGCTAGCAACCATTCCCGAAACTTTATCAGAAAGAGCCAAATTAATTGCAGCGCTAACTCAGCATCAAAAATTGCTAGTTTGGCCGAGTGCGGCTAACTTCGTTTACCTGCGGGTAAAAGCCGGTGAGGGCGAATCTGCCGAACAGGAACACAAACAAATAATGCAGCAGCTAAAAGAGGGAGGTACTTTAATTAGGCATACTGGAGGAGGTTTGCGAATTACGGTGGGTAGCCCGGAAGAAAATCAGCGGACAGTCGATCGAATCGCAGCGATTTTGACTTGACAACAACCCTTAAAAATGCTATGAATTCAAGCAAATTACCATGCCATTTTTAATTGTCAATCTGTCGCGCCGCGCGCATAGTTTGGGAAAATACGCCTACTAAAAGTGCAAAAGCTTCATCGGGAATTTGTGCTACTGTTTCCCCATCAAAATATTGTTCAAACTGAGTTAAAATCATTTGTGCCCGTTCCAAAGCTGCCGGCTTTGCCGTTAACTGTTCCGTTAACCGCACCCAATGCCGCCGAATTCCAAAAGCTTTCTGTCTTTCTTCGGGAGATTGAGGGCAAACCAAACAAAAATCGCCCACGGGAATCGCCTGCTGAGAGTCAACATCAAAAGCACCCCCAACGGCAGCCCCAGGCCCGGCAAACTCCGCGTGGAAGCGTTTAATCAAAATTAGACCGTTCCGGCGACGGCTATCTACCATCAACAGCTTGCCGCTGTTGATTTCTGCGAGAATGTCAGAGGAGTGGGGGTGTTCTGTCAAATCTGTGCCAAGGTGTCGATGTCGCAAGTCCGGGTCAGCAGAAAAGCCGGCGCGGATAATATCGCTAGAGTTAAAATCAGAACTGGATGAAGTATCAAATCTGCGATACTCCAGCGATCGAGATTATTCATTTAAAGTTATAAATTAATACTGTCACAAGGTGGTAGCGTGAGCGCGCTCAAATATCAAATGCAGGTAGAACAAGCAGTAGACACCCTGAAAGCGGATCTCCCGACGCTTTTTGAAAAAGACATCTCCTACGAGATATACACAAAAGATGTTTATTTTCAAGACCCTGTTAACAAATTTAAAGGAAAAATCAACTATCGCATTATCTTTTGGACTTTGCGATTTCACGGACAGCTATTCTTTCGCGAGATTTACTTCGACCTGCACGGTGTAAGTCAGACTGCCCCTGATACTATTGTGGCAAATTGGACTGTTCGCGGCATCCTGCGGGTTCCCTGGAAAGCTCGGATTTTTTTTAACGGCTACTCTACTTATAAACTGGATGAAGACGGCTTAATTTACGAACATATCGACACCTGGGACAGAGATCCCGGAGAGATTTTAAAGCAGTTTTTCCGCAAGGGGGAGGATGCGAGCCCCGGATAAGTCAAAAAGGTCGATCGGGCCGGACCATCTGGGCCGGCAACCCAAGTAACTTATAATGTCTAAAATGATCATCATCCCTCCGATTCTTTTTCTGCTATTTGTAAAGTGCTAAAATGATTGTCGCCTCTGATTCATTTTCTGCTCTTTGCACTCCCGAAAAACATCATGGCTGATATTGTCGAGACTGCCACCAATGCCGGCTCTTTCAAAACGCTCGTAACTGTTATTGAAGCGGCTGGTTTGTTAGATTTATTGCAAAGTCCGGGCCCTTATACCGTCTTAGCACCAACTGACGAGGCATTTGCCAAAATTCCTACGAACACTATTGCCTCTTGGTTGGAAGACATACCCAAGCTCCAGAAAATTCTGACCTATCACATTCTGTTTGGCGAGGTACTAACTAAGAACTTGCTTGAGTTAAGTTCTGCTGAAACAGTGGAAGGTTCTGTGGTGGGAATTGATACTTCTGATGGCATTAAAGTGAATGATGCTAAAGTTCTCACTTCAGATATTCTTGCCGACAATGGCGTCATTCATATCATTGATGCGGTGCTACTACCAGCAATGGTTGCAGCATAATAAAACTTGTGCTTTTACCTATAAATGTAAGGTGCGCAATGCGCACCTTACGTCTATAATAAATTTAGGATGCGCGGGGAAAATCACCGATAAATGTCGGGTGCGTCCGGAGTACATTACCCTACATTTTAAACTACTTACCCGAACCTAAAATCAACCCCGATCGCGCCGGCAGCATCAATTCTAAATGTCGAGTTTCCCCTTCACCTTTCCAAACAAAATCGCCTTTCCCAAACAGCAACTTATCGTGAGGAGATTTCAAATTAGCTACCTCAAAGCTAATATTAGCTTCTTCTGTCGCGACATTGACAGCAACAACTATTTCTTCATCCCCCAAAATTCTGACAAAAACGTAAACCGTTCCCTCAGCAAACAGAATTTGGTAAGCTCCAGTGCGGAGGGCAGCGTATTTGTGGCGCAAAGCTATCAACTGCTTGTGGTAATCTAAAACATCCAGTTCCCAGCTAGCTTGTAAGGGAAAACCGCGGCGAGAATCGGGATCTAGAGCACCGGGCAAACCAACTTCATCGCCGTAGTAAATGCTAGGAGCTCCGGGAAAAGTTAACAATAGCAAAGTAGCAAGTTCGACGCTAGCTTTATCGCCCCCAGCAATTGAGAGCAACCTAGCTGTATCGTGACTGGCCAACAAGTTAAGTTGAGTTAGCTGTATCGGCCACGGGTACAGTTCCAAAACCTGCTGAATTTTGTCGCCGTACTCTTTAGCAAAAAGTGGCGGATATGGATGGTAAGAACGACCTTCAATTTGAGCTAAATCTACCCTGTCGCCCGCTGCAAAAGCAATAGTTGGCGCAGCAAAAAGATAATTCATCACCCCGTCAAATTGACTGCCGTCGAGCCATTCTCTCGCATCTTCCCAAACTTCGCCGACAATGTAAGCTTCGGGATTAATTGCTTTAACTCGTTCTCGAAATTCCTGCCAAAATCCCGGGGTTTTAATTTCAAAAGGAACGTCCAGCCGCCAGCCGTCGATGCCGAATTTAATCCAATATTCGGCGATTTCCATGATGTATTCTCGCACTTCTGGATTCTCGTGATTGAATTCAGGAAGTGCTCGATTCCCGTCCCAACCGGCATAGTTAGCAGGAAAATTGCCGTCGTAGGCGGATAGCGGCCAGCCTTCAATTTTAAACCAATCCAGCCAAGGAGAATGGGGGCCGTTTTCGAGGATGTCGTGAAAGAAGAAAAATCCCCGGCTGGCGTGGTTGAATACGCCGTCGAGGACAATTTTGATGTTGCGATCGTGAGCGGCGTCTAGAAGCTCTTTAAAAGCGGGATTGCCGCCCAACATCGGATCGACTTGATAGTAGTCGTGGGTATGGTAGCGGTGATTGCTGGCCGACTGAAATATGGGGGTGAAGTAAATTGCGTTAATGCCTAAGTCTTGCAAGTAGTCTAGCTGTTCCATCACGCCCCACAAGTCCCCGCCTTTGTAGCCTTGGAGGGTGGGGATTTCGTGCCATTCTTCCCACATGAAGTTTTGCAGCAGGCGTTTGCGGGGCTGTTTGCTTTTGGCGAAGCGATCGGGGAATATTTGGTAGAATACCGCGTGTTTAACCCAGTCCGGCGTTTGAATTTGCATACACTTTTTTTAGCTTTTAGGGCTTAGGCTACAGTAGCAGAGGTTTCTAGGGGATCTAGCTTTTGGTAGAGAATAGACATTTAATCCAATTTTGTCGATCGACAAATTGTAAAATCTTAGACAAATTTGCAGTCAATCTCAGATTTAAAACTGACTCTACCTAGAAAATTATCGTCCCGGCGGGCGGCGCTTCCTGACTGCTGTGGAATCGGACAAACTCACAGAACAGGAAAGCCAGCAACAAGAACGAGGTCTAACTCAACCAGAACAAGGACGCCAGCGGGCCCAACCAGAGCATCAGCGGGCGCGGTGCGAGACGAGCCTTGAAAAAGAACAACAGCGCGATGAGCCTGGATGGAGAAATTGCCAGAAGGGGGAATTAACCCAAGAAACTTGTAATTAAAAGCCCAAACCCCGAACCTTATTCTTTTGTTAAACTGCCGTTATTTATTGATGGGTATTTTAACTCACAACTCAAAACTCATAACTCCAGTCCCGAACGCACTCCCACTCTCATAAACCGGGTTTTTTAACTCTTATTGAGGGTTTGAAAAAGTATTTGGATTAAACAACCCGGTTTCTGCGTTAGCGACTCGACTCATAACTCATAACTTATAACTTCCTTGCTCCCCCCCCTTGTCAAGAAGCCCTCACCATCCGACACTGTACTTGGAGAGTTCATCGACCCTAGGGAGAAAGTTCCTTGAAAAAAGTCTTAGCAATCATCCTCGGTGGCGGTGTAGGCACCCGCCTTTACCCCCTAACCAAACTGCGAGCCAAACCCGCAGTTCCCCTCGCAGGGAAATATCGCCTCATCGATATTCCTGTCAGCAACTGCATCAACTCGGAAATACTCAAAATCTACGTCCTCACCCAATTCAACTCCGCATCCCTCAACCGCCACATCGCTCGCACCTACCAGTTTACCGGCTTTACCGACGGATTTGCCGAGGTGCTCGCCGCCCAGCAAACTCAGGAAAATCCCAACTGGTTTCAAGGGACAGCCGACGCAGTTCGCCAATATCTCTGGCTGCTAGAAGAGTGGGACGTTGACGAATACTTGATTCTTTCAGGCGACCACCTCTACCGCATGGACTACCAGAAGTTTGTGCACAGACACCGCGAAACCAACGCCGATATCACCCTCTCGGTTTTGCCAATGGACGAGAAGCGAGCCTCGGATTTTGGTTTGATGAAAATCGATGACAGCGGCCGCATTGTTTCTTTCAGCGAAAAGCCAAAAGGCGATGCGCTCAAACAAATGCAGGTGGATACTACTAAACTGGGACTGACAGCGCAGCAGGCTCAGGAAAGTCCTTACATTGCTTCGATGGGGATTTACGTCTTCAAAAAAGAAGTTCTGATTAAACTCCTGAAAGAATCTCCAAACCAAACTGATTTTGGTAAAGAGATTATTCCGAATAATGCAAAAGAACACAACGTTCAAGCTTATTTGTTTGACGATTACTGGGAAGATATCGGAACCATTGAGGCTTTTTACGATGCTAACTTGGCTCTGACAAAACAGCCTCAGCCTCCTTTCAGTTTCTACGATGAAAAGGCGCCGATTTACACTCGCCCGCGTTTCTTGCCGCCGACTAAGCTTTTAGATACTCACGTGACAGAATCGATTATTGCTGAAGGCTGCATTCTCAAACAGTGTCGGATCGACCATTCTGTGCTGGGAGTTCGATCGCGCATTGAAGCTGGATGTACGATTCAAGATACCCTGGTCATGGGTGCTGACTTCTACGAACCAGACGCCGAACGGCATTCTAGTTTAGACAACGGCGGAGTCGCCCTCGGTATCGGTGCAGATACTACAATTCGCCGCGCGATTGTGGATAAAAATGCCCGCATCGGCCACAATGTTCAAATAATTAATAAAGACCGAGTGGAAGAAGCCAACCGCGAAAACCTTGGTTTTTACATCCGCAGCGGCATTATCGTAGTCCTGAAAAATGCCACGATTCCTGATGGAACTATCATTTAGTTATTAGTCATTAGTCATTAGTCGTCAGTCATTAGTTTTTTAAATTAAAATCTGTTACCTGCTTTTCAAGTGACAGATGATAAATAACTAAATTAGTGACAGATAACCAATGACCGATGACTGATGACTGATGACGAAATTAAAATTTTTTATCTTATTATTAATGGAAACCGCTGATTTAGGCTGTCGAAATACTTCGCTTTATTCAAAGCATTGCACATTAATAAGGGATAGTCTCTGTTAGAGCCTGCGGTCATACAGATATGTTCGCTCGCCGGCGTCTGGCGAATTGCTTCTGATTCTTGTATTTGCGATCGTAGCACGACTGACAAATGCGTTGCCCGTTTCTTAGTACAACACAACTCTCGGAACAATCTTTCCAATCGTCGCAGCAGCCGCAAGGCCAACTTAGCAAATAATTCATAATGTTAGCACTCTCGTAGCGTTAAAAGCTTATCGCTCTACTATCCTATCTTAATTTTTTTAAAAGTGTGTGTTCTAGTTAACAGACAGCGGAGAGATTATGTTATATTACTTTGACTTAAATGTATTCAGATAGTAAAAAAATAAGATTGTATAACACCGCTCTGAGGTGAGGGAAAAATATCTCGAAAGATTGTGGAATTACTGCGCGTGTTAGGGTATAAATTCGTGACAATTCAGGCAGCAGATTCGACCAGAGTTGCTGATGAGAACTTTCTAGGATTTGCATGGGGTGAAAAGCTCAGATCGAGAAGTTCGATCGCACCGCGCCACAAAAAAAGTGCGATCGTCCGTGCCAGTCAACCCTCCTAGGCTCGCGCCATCAACAGCAGCAGCTTTCCCCGGTTTCAACCGGGTGGCAGCCTAAAGCTCTCGCGGCCTCCGGAAAGCCCGAAGGCGCACAACTCCTCAAAACTGATCGTGGCAATAGTTTCACCGCCTAAAAGCTCAAAGGCATAGTAACCGCCCGTAGGGTGAGGACGTTCTTAATTGATGAAACCATTGTTTTTCTTGTCCAATGCCGAAAGCATAACAGAGCCGGCTGCTCCGTCTGCCTTCAGCACAAGAGAGCCGAATGCTATAAAATCTCAAACAGCAGCGGAGTGCGGAAATTGCGATCGAACGCCAAGCAACAACCGAACTCGATCGAGTCCAAACCTTTGATAACCTATAATTTGAATGAGATGCCGGGCGTTGCTGGATACAGGTATGAATTCAAGATTTCGCAATTGCTATAAGCCCGCTTGAGGGTGAGTTTTGTAACTTCCGATAAAAGGTGATTCATACCGTGAATCAGCAACGCCAGATGCCGCAGGCACTTTTGCCGCTGGCATCCAGCTAATTCGCCATCCTGCTAATTTGGGATTTATTCTTTCTAACAACTAACAACTAACAACTAATAAAGAGGGATTGCTTAATGGCTGCAACAGATTTTAAAGACTATTACGCTATTTTGGGACTCAACAAAACTGCTAGCTCTGATGAAATTAAAAAAACTTTCCGCAAACTAGCCCGGAAATATCACCCGGACATGAACCCCGGGAACAAAGAAGCCGAAGCTCGTTTTAAAGAAGTAAACGAAGCTTACGAAGTGCTCTCAGACCCTGAAAAACGCAAAAAATACGACCAATACGGTCAATACTGGAAGCAAGCTGCCACAACTCCAGGCGGATGGCCGGGCGGGGGCGCTACGAATGTAGACTTTGGCGGGGTTGACTTCAGCGAGTACGGCAGTTTTGACGAATTTATCAATGCCTTGCTAGGCCGCGCAGGTAGCAGTGCGGGTAGCGGGCGCAACGGCAAGTGGAATTACAGCAACTACCGCACCAGCAGTGGCGGGCCCACCGGTTTTGGCGGATTTGAAGATTTCGCGGGGTACGAAAACCGCACCGCAGGAAGCTCTCTCGACACCGAGGTCGCCATTTCCCTGACTTTGGGGGAAGCATTTCGGGGTACTTCCAAGCGTGTCGCCACAGGCGAAGTTTCGATTCCTGCTGGAGTGAAAACTGGCAGCAAAATTCGGATAAAAGGCAAAGGTCAAGTTGACCCGTACACGAAGCAGCAGGGAGATTTGTACCTAAAATTAGAAGTTTTGCCTCACGCTTTCTTCCAGTTTGAGGGAGAGAATTTAGTCTGCGAAGTGCCGATAACTCCCGACGAAGCGGTGTTGGGAGCTTCAATTGAAGTGCCGGCGCCTGAAGGTCCGATCACTGTAAAATTTCCAGCCGGGATGCGATCGGGTCAGTCTTTGCGCTTGCGGGGCAAAGGATGGCCGAAACCGAAGAAAAACGAGCGGACTGATTTGTTGGTAAAAATTGCGATCGTCCCACCGAAAGAACTCAGCACTGTCGAACGCGAGTGCTACGAGAAAATCCAAGCAAATCGTACTTTTAATCCTCGCAGTAATCTCAATCAGATGGTGCTTTGAAAAAACGTGCATTTCTCGGACGCAAATAATACCATTTCTTCAATATTCCCCAGGGACACAGCATTGTTGTGTCCCTACAGTATGCAAGCGCGATCTCATTAAAAAAAACCCTGTTAACAAGTAAAATTTTCTTCGCCCGTAATTTGCAGTTTCCAACCTTCTTAAGACTCTTCACTAGCTCTTAGCTGAGTAGGTTGGCTACCTTGTTTGATGTTGATGCTAATTTTTTTAGATCCTTTGTTCTCCAGGTCTCGGATGTAGCCGGTCGATCTCTCAGAAGCTTCCTGTCTGCTGTCATAGGGCCCAAAGTAATAGGTACGCTTTGGCGAATCTGTATCAACTTCTACCCACCATTCGTCGCGTCGAGTGCTGCTAGTAGGTTGAGCGAGCAGCCAAAAAGCAGTGAAAAACATACCCAACATAGAGATTTCAAACATATGTACCTCTGGGAAGATTTAAGTAGTTTTTACTGATCTAAATTTATCAATGCAACGGGAGCGATCGGCTCGTCCTCAGTGCTGATTTGATCCCGATAATTTCTGGCAGTTAATGCTGGTTAAACTCTGCATTTTGGTTGAGAAGATGCCGAGTTTTAAGCCACCACTACAAATACAAAGTCCGCAAGGTAAGGACTAGGACAAGACGATGCTTAATATTATTGTTGAGGCTTCACTTAATGAAAAACTCAAACAGAACTCACACACTATTGACGCTCAGAAACCGGGTTGTTTAACCGATATCCCTCGCGATAGACGGAGTATTTTGGTCAAAAAACCCGGTTTCTGGAGTCTGGACTCTCAAAATTCTTAAGCCGCTATCCCCTCTGAGAATTCACCGTCGCAAATCGTGAGTTCCGAAGGCTGACACTGTTTGATGCGGATGCTAACTCTTTTGGCTCCTTCGCTTTCGAGGTCTTCGATGTAGCCTGGAGTATTGCTGGAGGCTTCTTTGTCGGTGTCGAAGGGGCCAAAATAGTAGGTACAGTGAGGCAAATCTGTGACAATTTCTACCCACCATTTCTTGGGGCGGCGGGGGCTGGGTCCACTAAACACGGACAAGACTGCGACGTAGATACAAAATAAATAAAATCCGAGCATTTTTCCTCTTTTGGGGTTATTTATTTTCTCATAGGACTTACGCCCTCGCGATTCTCCTCAACCGGGTTGTTCAACTCCTGGCGATCGCCCTTGACCAGAGTTTAGTCCCTCAAACCCGGTTTATGCGTTTAGGACAATCTAATTTTACCAAGGTAATTTGTGCGATCGCATCAACCTGAGTGCTGATTTTGAGGGGAGAATAGAATCCCAGTGAATCAACTATTTTGCATTTAAATTTAAGCTTGATGGTGGGCTAGGAGTGGCGACCCCACAAGAGTTTAAGTACGCAGTAGTTGATCGATTAAATGCGCGACAGCTTACTTCGGGAAATACGCCGGAATATATAGAATTTCTTGAGCAGATGAGCTATGAAATCAAACTTAAGAACCTTGGCAACACAGGTTTCTGTGTACCCAATTTTTGTGAGACAGGCTATATAGTCTAGGCGATTGCTTCGCGTATAGCTGACAGTGACATATGGCTTAAGAACTTGGCAACACTGGTTTCGGTGTACCCAATTTTTGTGAGACAGCCTATAGCGCGACCTTACGCGAGCAGCGCCACAGCTTATAAGTCGCTAAAATACCAAAACCCGCGCAGGCGGGTTGTGTTGTTAAGCTATAAAATTCCTCAAACAAATCTGATTGGCCCACCTCAGCAGGCTGAGGTTTAGCGCTTGCCTTTGGGGAACTGTTCGATACCAGCCCAACCGTAGAAAACTAGCTCGTCGTTCTGAACTCGGCAGCGGTCAACCCGCAGTTGAGTGCCCTCTAAGGCAAATTTGTCTAAGTCGAGCAAGTTATTTACGTGGGCAATTATAGCTTGACCCAAGTCTACTGCTTGCCCGTCACCGCCGTAAGTAACGCTGACAAATTGGATTTTGCGTCGGTCTTCTACTTGCAATTGAGCTGTAATATCTATGTTGACGGGTTCGCTGGCCTCGCCTACGGTTATTTCGGACTTAAGCCGAATGGATTTGTCGGCTCCGAAGCTGACTTCAGTGTTTTGAAAGTGCAGAGATTGCTCTTGGTACTTCAGCTTCTGGAGTTTTTCAACTACAAAAGGTGTATTGAATGAAGTGGTTAAATCCGATCGAGTTAAGACTACGCGCATATTTGCCTGGGTAGGCTGCCGCAATTTTACTTGACCTGCAAAAATCGCCCCAAAATCAATGGAGAGTGCTTGCAGGTAGAGTTCCATCACTTCTATGCGCAGGCCGTTGTACATCAACATACCTTTGCCAATGAAGTCGAAACCGTCGATGCTTCCCTGCAAGAGTTTGGCTACTGGTTCGACTCGGATGTTGGCTTCGGCCTTTTCAGAACGCTTGAATAAGGCTGCGATCGCAGCTCCTGCTACTTTACTAACAAGGCGATCGCCACTTTGACCTTGAAAGGATGTACTGCTAAACAAAGCTGCTACCATTTATTCGTTTGCTCATCTACAGTCGCCATTATAACCCTATATTAAGAAATGTAAAAATCGCTTGTGCTTATTCACTTCATAAGCAGATCTTGTTTTTTGTCTGTCTTCAAAACAACATTGTTGAAATTTAAAGGCTCAGGGGGGTGCCTTGGAGACAGGCGCGATCGAGCAAGGCTCCATCCCAAACGGTTTGTTCGATCGTGGCGCAAAGTAAATTAGCCCCCGTCAGGTTAGCGCCGCGCAGTACGGCTCCATTCAGGATCGCTTCTTCCAAGTCAGCTCCCGACAAATCAGCGCCCGACAAATTGGCATGGCTCAAATCGGCGGAGTACAAAATTGCCCGAGCCAAATTCGCGCCCCGCAAATCGGCGCCGCGAAAATCGACACCGCTCAAATCCAAATTGCCGATGGATGCTCCCGTCAAAAAAGCACCCCCAAAACTTGCGTCGCGGACTAAAGCGTTAGCGAAGGCAGCTCCCCGCAAATCGGCATTGCGAAAATCTGCGCCTCGCAAGTCAGCGCCGCTCAAGTCAGCGCCCCGAAGGTTGGCTCGCAATACCGCCCGCTGCAAGTTAGCGCCGGCGAGATTAGCTCCACTCAAGTTGGCTTGAGATAAGTCAGCACCGGCGAGATCGGCTCCCGCTAAGTCTTTGCCGGCTAAATCAGTGCCGGCCAACATCAAAATTTTGCCTTTGCGTATGGCTTCGAGGTCATTAGTCATTAGTGAGTTGTCAGTTGTTGGTTGTCAGTTGTTGGTTAACACTCAACAGTCAACAGTCAACAGTCAACAGTCAACACTCAACAGTCAACAGTCAACAGTCAACAGTCGAGTTATTTTATAATGCCGGAGCGGCCGCGGTCGTTCGATCGCCCAAATCCTCCAACCATACATTCGGCAGTTGACTCGGGCGAGTTGGTAACTCCATCAAACCCATTTCTGCCAGCCTGACGACGTTGCTGAGAGTTTCCACCAAAGCCGGATCGAAGCGAATGCCGCACAGTTCCCGGCACTCTTCTAAAGCTTCGCTCAAACTCAAAGCCGGACGATCGCCACGCGGTTGAGTCAATTCTTGAAAATGAGCGACCAACCCCAAAATCCGCGAAGCAACAGGTATTGTTTCGGCTCGCAAACCCTCTGGCCTCCCGCTGCCGTCCCAATATTCGAGTTGGTGCTTGACAATTTCCGCGACAGGTGATAGTTCCGGCATTGCTTGGAGCAGTTGGGAACCAATGAAACTGCGATCGCGCCAAAATGCTAGAGTTGCTTGGTCGAAAGCATCGGGAGTACGATCGAACACCTCATTCGGGGCCGAAATTAAGCCGACTCTAAACAGCAATCCAGCCAGCCGCAGCCTGCGCAACTGCAAAGCCGGCAAATCCAG
This sequence comes from Microcoleus asticus IPMA8, assembly GCF_013179805.1. Classification (GTDB taxonomy): domain Bacteria; phylum Cyanobacteriota; class Cyanobacteriia; order Cyanobacteriales; family Microcoleaceae; genus Microcoleus; species Microcoleus asticus. Next base: position 31,633 of record NZ_SRRZ01000075.1, read on the forward strand.
CAGTTGACCCAAAGTTTCCGACAAAGCCGCCACCTGCAAAGACGCTGTGGGGTTTGCGGTATCGCGTTCGTCTACGCGCTGGGCCATCCGCAGAAAAGCTTGAAGTTTGTTAGCGTTCAAATTCCGGCTGACCCGCAAAGCTTGACCTTCCAATTCCCACAACTCGCGGGTTTGGCGGTTAATTGCCACCATTTGCTGCTGAGAACTTTGCAGGTAAGTGACGATCCGCGATACGACGCCGCTAATGTCTGCCAAGGGCGGGCCTTTAGTTGCCAGGATTTCGTGGTGCATTTCCAGCAAACTGTCGGCCAGGGGCGAGTTGTAATGTCGCGTCTGTTCTATAAAAATTTCTGCAGCAGCCGACACCAAAGACTGGTCAAACGACCACAAACCGTAGAACTTTCGTTCTGTATCTACTTCTGGCTTGCCTTCTGGCAAGTATTCCTGGTCTGAAAGTTCGCGGCAAAGCACCATTGCTTTGTATGTCGGGGCGAGGATGATTAAATTCCATTCTTGGATTAAAGGGTCGCTCTCATCGAGATTTATTAAAGATACATTTTCTAATTGCCCGGTTTTGTGGGTAGCGAAACCGCTGTCGGCTACTGCTGCGATGACAACGCGCCGAGAGGCGTTAGCAATATCTAGGTAGCGATCGGCTTCCTGTAAATACCATTTTCCCTGCTGAAACGCCACCAAAACTAGGGGTTTGAGTTCTATCTTGTCCCCGCCGCTGGTTTGCAAAATGTGGTCTTCTAGGGCGTGACACAGGGCTACTAGGGTGTTTTTGAAGTATACCCCGTAGCTAGAAGGCAGTTTTCCGTCGGGAAGTGTAGCTTGTAGTCTGGCGAGAGTTGATTCTGAATTCATTGCAAAAAGCGGTGCCGGCTGTTATTTATTGTAGCGGGCGATCGAACTTATGGAAAAAACTTTTGGCAAAAATCCGACTTTTTGATTTTTCACCGCTTAGCAACCGAGTCAATGTAGAGTGCGCAATGCGCACTTTACTAATTTTAGCAACTTTGTAGAAACCCTCTGTCTTTGGCTGAGTTTTTTTAAGACCGGAAACCTGCCGAGAGGAAGACGCTAACTCAATTAAGTATTAACTACTATTTTTAAACAATATTATTAGGAATTCTGAGCGTGCTTCAAGAAAATAGGAGTTTAGGGGAACAGGCGATCGACAAAGTAGCCGAGATTGCTATTGCTAGCAAATTAGACGAATCGGAAACTTTGTCTGTCACAGTCAACACCGATGCGGGCCAGCTAGCCCAGGGAGAAGTAGAGGCCGTTGCCGTTGAGGGCAAAGGATTGGTAATGCAACAAGATTTGCGCGTGGAAGAATTGCAAATTCACGTCAAGGATATTGCTGTCAATCCCCTCACCGCTATGTTTGGCAAAATTGAACTGAACGGGCCTGCCTTCGGTGGCGCGCGCGCCGTTTTAACAGAAAGCGATATCAACCGCGCTTTTAATTCCGAATACATCAGCAGGAAACTGAAAAACTTAAAAGTTACTGTTGACGGACAACTGCGGACAATAGACGTTAAAACTATTGAGTGCAAATTGCTAACCGGAAAAATCGCTTTAAATGCTGAGGTATCGGTGCGGGAAACGACCTCCACGGAAAAGATTTATTTCACAGCAAAACCTGAGATCGCAGCGGGCGGTTGGGCAATTTCTCTTCAGGATGTCGAGTATCCCGAAAACAAGGAATTTTCGCCGGAGTTAACTGAAGCTTTAGCGGACAAAGCTGGTGAAGTTTTAAACTTGCGAAATTTTGAACTTGAGGGAATGTCCCTGCGAATTCAGCAGCTAAATGTGGAAGCTGGTTTGCTGACTTTGCAAGCTGAAGCGAAAGTGGAAAAATTCCCAGAATAGCAGTAGCGTTCTGAGGTTATTAGCTAGTAGGGCGCGTCAGTGGATTGGAGATTTTAGAGGTTAGATTTACTCCACAGATGAATCTGGTCTCTTGAACAAGAGTCTAAAATTGTTAGATTTTCACGACCTGAGTCGTTTGCAAGTATGCGTTTGTGGGCGGGGTCAAAAACCGAAAAGCTTGTGACATCTAGCAATTATTGGAACGGACGCACCCGAAAACTATGCTTTGAAACTACCTCCTCCCTTTTCTTCTCTGTCTGGTACGCGAGTTTCTCAACCAAAATTACTCTAGAAACCCGGGAAAAAAGCCGGGTTTCTAGATACCCGCGCGTAAGTCCAACCAAAAATAATCTCTCGAAGGCGATCGCAGTTTTTAAATCCCTCTAAAGTTATAAAAATATCGATAGCAATCCGCAGGAAAATATCACCGCCGTTAGAGGCAGGCATCGGGACTTTATTTTTACTCTTAACAAGTAGTAGTAAAAAATTGGAAAAATTTTGTGAACACTGTAACTGCTTTTTTTAAAAGACTGGGTATCGGTCAATTTTTGACTCAATTTTTGACTGTATTTATGGCAGGTTTGCTGCTGTTTACCAGCACCGCTTGCAATGCGGGCGATGTTCGAGGTGCCCGGCCTGAGAATCCTCCCGTTCAAATGGGAGGAATGAATAACCCTCACAAGGCTGGCGGTGATGGATACACGAATTATAAAACATCCACCGACCCTAAAGTAAATCAGTCGCCTGCTCAAGCAGAAAAGAATCGGGCTGATTTGTCGATTATGGGCGATCGGCTCCTGGCCTCGACTACCGCTGAATCTAATTCCTCAAAGCTGCTCTATCCGGGCTCTGCACCGATGGAAACTGACAAGTTCGACTCCGAACTCGGCGGAGATAAAGCTCTCTTAGAAGCGCCAGACGGACAGCCTGTTAAGGCTCAACCTGTATTCGATCGCACCGATCCCGATGCCAATATTTTAGAGAGAGTAGGTGCAGCCGTTAAGGATGCTTCTGCTTTCCTAAAAGATAGCGCTGAAGATGCCAAGGAAAGCTCGGTTACGAAACTCAATCCGCTGCAAAAATAAGTAACTGGGACTAAAGATCGTGTAGGGGCTGTCTGCAATTAGCCCCTACATAAATAATATTATTTATTAAAACTAGATAAACGCTTTTAGACCTCCTATCTGCTCAACAAAATTTACGAGATTTATGTTTTTTTGATAAAAAATAGCTCAATATCTTTTACATTTCATAAAATTTAAGTTGCGAAGTCGGAAGAATATTTTTGGTAAATTCCGATCGCCCTCGACGATGACATTGCTGAGTTCATCAGTCACATTTCACTTGAGCTACAGCTAGGAGATGGTATAGTGCTAAGCTGCTACGCAGCTAAACCGGATAAAATAGCATTGCCTTTATTTTTGATTTTTCGCTCCCATTTGATAACCATTTCTCCTTCGTTTAATAATCTATGTAGTAATTCTGACAGTTCTTCTACTGACTTAAACAGTCGATGTGCTATATATTCTTTCGCTGAATGCCAGACCAATTCAATCAAATTATAATCTGGGCTGTAAGGTGGCAAAAATTCTAAAATAATATAAGGCATTTCGGCTGATATTTGGCTCAGAATATCTTTCT
>NZ_SRRZ01000076.1 GCF_013179805.1 Microcoleus asticus IPMA8
ATAAGGTTTTAGCCCGAAATATTTCGCCTGATTGTCTGTAATATTCAGCAACCCGACTAATGATTTTACGGTTCGCTGTCTTCCTGTTTTAATTCCTGATACTTTTGAAAAAAAAACCTACCTAGTTCGGGTCCAACTTCTTTTAACATTTTTTGACGGAGAGAATTTTCGATACTTTCAAAATTTGAAAGTTCGGTTGAATCTGTATTTCTGTAAAGAATTTCTGCTACCCCTTTTAAGTGTGCTTTTAGGCGTTGTTGCTCTGAGGGTGTCATTTTTTTTACCTCATCTTTTTTCACAGTTTTACTAGCTTTTTCATTTGAGCCCTTTTTCATATATTTGCAAAAGTGAGATGCACCCCTTCCTGATGGATTGGAAGGACTGTATTACATTGACAGTTATGATTCTGAAACTATGTATTTGGGAAAGTCAGATAGTTGTGTAAAGGGACGGCTACAATCTCACTTGAGGAACAGTAGCAACAGTAGTTTAAGGTCTGCTGTTAAGTCAGGGAAAGATCTGTTCTTCTTTTGTTGGGAGTCGCCTAATCCCAAGTACGGGGAAGCAATTGAAATAAAATGTCTTAAAGGAGCAGATTTTTTGCGGGGGCAGCGGCGTGAGAAAAAACCACTGATACAAGAGCTGGACTAACGTTAAATTATAGCGCTATCGCGCCTTTTATAGGTTGGTTTTTTTTTCATCAAGCCAACCTCTTTTTCCCCTCACAATCTTATCCATTTCTCCCATGCCACTGCGATGATTATACGGAGTGCGATCGCCCCTACCTATCGAATTAGTCGCTCCATACAGTTATCGTTACAAACATACAGAAACCCGGTTGCTTCAAAACACCGGGTTTCTAAATATTGTTGCTGCATTTTCGACAGATCAAATTCCGGGCACGTAGGCCATAACTGGAGTACCTTGCTGCTGCTGCGCGATTTCCAAAAGGCGCTGAATTCGCTCTTCGGTCGGCGGGTGAGTGCGGAAAAGTGACTGCAAACCTTTAGTCGAAAAAGGATTCACAATCAGCAGCGGCGACATCGCAGGATTGCCGTGCATCGGAATTTCACGACCGATTTTCTCCAATTTTTGCAGCGCGTTTGCTAAACCGATCGGGTTATTGGTAATTTCCACCGCACCGCTGTCGGCTGCAAATTCCCTGGTTCGAGAAATCGCCAATTGAATTACGGTTGCTGATAGCGGTGCTAAAATGATTAAAAACAGCAAACCAAACGGATTCGGGCCTTGTCTGCTATCCCGCGTCACCGGGCCGTAAAGCGCTCCAAAAGTCAGAATTCGCCCGACAAATGTAATCGCGCCGGCAATTGTCCCTGCAACTGCTTGAGTGAGGGTGTCGCGGTTGCGGATGTGAGTCAGTTCGTGCGCTAAAACGCCTTCCAATTCTTCGCGGGAAAGCAGATTGATGATGCCTTCAGTAACTGCTATTGTCGCGTGTTCCGGGTCTCTTCCTGTGGCGAATGCGTTGGGAGATTGAGTGGGAACTAGAAATATTTTCGGCACCGGAATTTGGGCTTTTTCGCTCAGCGATGCTACCATATCGTAGATTTCAGGTGCTTCGCTGCGGGCGATCGGCTGAGCGCGGTAAGCCATTAACGCGGCCGTGTCGGAATAGTACCAAGAGCTAAAACTTGAGAAGGCGGCTAGCGCTAAACCGATGTAAAGTCCTTGCTCGTTGCCGATTAAATAATAACTTCCTAAAACGAGAAGGCCGCTTAGGAGTCCTAAGAGAGCGGCTGTTCTGAGTTGATTTGTTCCTAACATGGCGGGTTGAGGGCGATCGCTATTTTGATATTTTTGAGCTTGTTATTAGATTTTCATATGTCGGGGCGATCGCGCCTCTATCTGCCGAAATAACTGCTGTCGCCAATAGTAGTATTTCACGTTTTCAGTGAGAAACTGGAAATCCCTCGGGAGGCTCTCTCGCCTGCTCTCAAGAGGTGGCAGAGCCGCAGGATATGACATTTCCAGCTCGAACCTGGAAACGAGATTAAAAATAAAATAAACGCAGACAATCTTACATTCATCTGCGTTTACCTGCGTTCATATGCGGTTGAATTCTTCAACCCTAAACCGCTTGCACTTGCTTTTCCTCAACAGCAACAGGTTCTTGATATACAGTTTGAGACTCATTAGCCAAAAACTCAGCCAATTGAGCTTCAATTTCATCCCGCACAATTTGGCGGTATTCGAGGAAATGCTCGTTGTGAGCACACACAGTCAAATAATGATCCCAAACCGCAGGATTGCGCTTGAGAATGCTGAACAAATGATGCCAAAACTTCCAGCGAGTGCTACGCTTAACTCCTTGTCGCCAAACCACAGTTAACAGTGCTCGCAAATCGATCCAACTGGGAACTCTCGCAGGTATCTTTGCTGTAGGTGCACCCAACATTAAGAAATGGCGATAAGTCCGGTCTAAATATTTCTCAGCATCGTACACTTCGCAGAATGCCTCGACATATTCGCGGGCAATATCTTCGAGAGGCCGCGTCGGGATAAAGTTCATTAAAGTAGTCTGATTGAGGTTGCCAGATTTGTCGCGCAACCGCCCTTCTTTTGCTAATCTGTGGGACAATGCCGTGTGCGGCAAAGCTTGCAGCATTCCAAAGGTTGTGCTTGGAATAGCTGCTGCTTCGGCAAACTGGACAATCCGCTGACCGGCACCGGGTTTTTCGCCGTCGAATCCGATGATGAATCCGGCCATTACTCGCAAACCAGTTTTCGCAATTAACTCTACTGATTCGATCAGGGAATTGCGGGTATTTTGGAATTTCTTGGTCATTTGCAGGCTTTCTTCATCAGGGGTTTCAATCCCTAAAAACACTGCATTGAAATTGCAAGCTACCATCATCTCCATCAATTCTTGGTCTTGGGCTAAATCGATGGATGCTTCTGTGTTGAAAGTAAAGGGGAATTTGTGTTCTTCTTGCCAAACTTTTAAGTCTTTTAGCAACAGTTTGACGCTGCGTTTGTTGCCGATAAAGTTGTCGTCTACCATGAACACGCCGCGCCGCCAGCCCAAGTTGTAGAGATAGTCTAATTCTGCTATCAATTGTTGGGGGTTTTTGGTGCGGGGTTTGCGGCCGTAGAGGACGATGATATCGCAGAATTCGCACTGGAAGGGACAGCCTCGGGAAAATTGAATCGACATCGAATCGTAGGCGTCTAATTCCAGCAAGTCGAAGCGGGGAACGGGGGTTGTCGTAACATCTGGTTTTACGCCGTCCGATCGATAAATTCCGCTTTTTTCGCCCCGTTGTATTGCTTCGACGAACATCGGCAAGGTGATTTCGCCTTCGTCGAGAATCAGGTAATCTATGCCCGCTGCTTGAGGTTCTTCGGGTACGGAAGTGGGGTAGGGGCCGCCGCAAGCTACGGATTTACCGCGCCGTTTTGCTTCGCGAATTATGTCTAGCAAATCTTCTTTTTGGACAATCATGGCGGACAGAATAACGAGCTCTGCCCATTCCCATTCTGCTTCTGTGATTTGTCTGATGTTGCGATCGACTAACTTAAATTCCCATTCTTGGGGTAAAATAGCTGCTACCGTTACCAAACCCAGCGGTGGCAGCAGCACTTTACGATCGACTAATTCTAGGATTTTCTCGTAAGACCAAAATGTTTTCGGAAACAGGGGGTAAACTAGAAGAACTCGCATTATATGTTAAACCTCACATCAGTAAACAACTTGCGATCGGGCTGGCGTGTTTGAGAGTTCGATCGACTCTCAAGACTTAATGTTAAGGCTAAAATTACGATCTTGCACTCGATCGAATATCTGGCGAGGGGTGAAACCCCCTAAGACAAAGATCGTCAGCGCAATTTTTAGCTTGCAGTTCCCTGTTAAAGTTTGCAAATGCTGATATCTTATCGTATTTGACCCTTAATTGACGATAATCGCATTTAAAAAGCATGGGATTAAGGCAAAAAAGAATTTGAAAAACTTACATTATTCGTAAAATACACCTCGGCGCACCCTACATATATTTCGTAAGGTGCACATTCCCCCTTCCCTCTTCCTTCTTCCCTCTTCCCTCTTCCCTCTTCCTTCTCACCTAATTTGAATCTTTGCCGGGAATCCCGCTAGTTCTTAACATATCGGCCACTGTGCCGCAGTAACTCGGCATTCCTATGCTTTCGGGATTCACAAGATTTTGATAGGTAAAATGGCGGTAGCTGATGCAAAATCTATCCCAAGCAGCAACCTGAATTCGGAACAGCCAAATAAAGAAATTGGCTAGCCAAGCTGACAAAGTAATCCTAAAAAATATCTTTTTATTCAAATACTGGCAAGCTTGTTCTACCACTTCGTTAGCTGTAATCGCTGGATTTCCTAGCACAAAATGTCGCGGTTCCTCGGAAGCCGGCGGATGTTCAACTAAATAATTAACTACTTTAGCAATATCTGCGCCGTGGATGAAGTGAAAACTGCCATCTGCCTTAAACCAGCGAATCAAACCAATCCATTTTGCGACAAGTGGCAGGCCAGATGACAAGTGAGAGACTGGTTTTTCTGCGTCTCCTCCCAATACTAATGTCGGGTAAAGTGCCGTAATCGGAGGCACATTTGTCAAAGCTGACAAATGCACCATGCAGTTGTATTTTGAGCTAATATAATCTGTCCCCAGTTCCCCGGCTTCTTTGAGCAAATTGTTGTCTCGACCGAGAATACTGGCCGTTGAAAAATAAATTACTTGTTGGCAAGTCTGTGGCGAAAGTAGTTGAATTAAACGGAGAGTTTTGGTTATGTTAACATCAAAAACTTCTTGAGTTCCTCCCCAAGCAGTAGCGGCTACAATTGCTACATTTATTGTTTGGAGAAGTTCGGCAAATTGCTCGATATCTCGCATATCGCCTTGTATTATATGGATGCCGGGGCGGGCTTTCCAATCAAATTTTAATTTTTCGGGGTTGCGAACTAAGAGGTAAAGTTCGTGGTTTGTTTCTTGAATCAAAGTTTCGGCCATGTAGTGACCGATACAGCCACTTGCACCCGTCACAAAAATTTTTTTGGAGTTCATTTTGCCGCAGGAGAAGAGGAAGGATTTGACGCTTTTTCGACGCTAGGGAGACGGCATGGCCGTGTCCCTACAAATATCAGATGCAATTAAACTTAAATCTTACAGCATTCTCAATAACAGGCAAGATGCCTGTTCCACAAAAATTAAATTTTCTTGTGGGGTGGGCATCCTGCCCGCCCAATAAGGGACTATTGCAACAGGTGCAAAATGTCAGATTAACCGGACTCACTCGGATTATATATGTTTTTTCCACGGTAGGGATATGGCATTGCCCTATCCCTACAAATATCAGGTGCAATTAACAGGATTCGATCGGATTCTAGAATCGAAATCAAATCAAGCAGCAACTGCAAGCAATTTGTCGGCTTGTTTTGCGGTTTCAAAGAAGAAACGCACGTTATCTTCGGGAGTTCCCGGTAATACGCCGTGTCCCAAATTGAGGATGTGTCCGCGATGACCGGCTTTGCGAATTGTATCAAGAATTCGATCGCGAATAAACGGTTGAGAACCAAACAACACGCCCGGATCGAGATTTCCTTGAACGTTCATATTCGGGCCCAAACGTCGGCGCGCGTCGGCCATGTCAACAGTCCAATCGACGCTGACGATATCCGCGCCGGATGTTGCCATGCGTTCGAGGATGCCGGCACTTCCAGTGACTAACAGAATTAGCGGGGTGTCGGGATGGGTTTTTTTGACTTGCTCGAATACTTGTTTCTGGTAAGGTAGAGCGAAGGTGTCGTAGTCTTGCGGGGACAGTTGGCCGGCCCAGGAGTCGAACATTTGCACTACTTGCGCGCCGCAGTCGATTTGATAGCGCACGTAAACGGCGATCGCATCTGCGAATTTTGAGAGCAACTGATGCAGTAAAGTTGGATCGGAAAATGCCATGTTTTTGATAATTGCATAATCCTTAGAACCTTTGCCCTCAACCGCATAGGCCGCCAGCGTCCACGGCGCGCCCACAAAACCGAGCACGGTGGATTTGTTGCCGACTTCTTCGCGCAGGGATTTGAGGATGGTTTTGATAAATGGCAAGCTTTCTTCCGGGTTCAGCGGTTGCAGGTTGTCGATTTGCTGCTGAGTTCGGATGGGTGCGTGGATAATCGGGCCTTTGCCTTCGGCGATGTCCATGTCGATGCCCAAACCGGGCATGGGTGTGACAATATCGGAAAACAGAATTACGCCGTCGGGTTGAAACGCGCGCCACGGCTGAAGGGAAACTTCGATCGCAACTTCGGGAATTTCGGAACGTTCGCGAAAGGAGGGATACTTTTCTCGCAAATCTCGATAAGCCTTCATGTAGCGGCCGGCTTGACGCATCATCCACACGGGCGGGCGGTCTAGGGTTTCGCCGCGGGCTGCCCGCAACAACAAGGGAACTTCATTTAATGCCGACATTTTAACTTTTCTCTACCTTAGATATTTTAATGCCTTTGGTAGCTTACCACTGTGCGATCGTCCTTTTCGACAAAATCTTGTGTGTACAAATGTGTATTTTGTCATGGCCAAAGAAAGTGAGGCGAGGGTCAATCGATTTTAGATTTTAGATTTTAGATTAAAGAATTGAAGCATTGACCCCACGGATAAATTCGGGGGCTCCTTTATCGGATACAGGTTTTTTATTTCTGGACGGATGAATCCGGGGGCTTGTATCCTGGATGCTTTCGGTTAGAGATCGACTGTATATAAAGGACTGGTATAAATCCTGTGTATACGCAAAGAAACCGGGTTTCTTCGTAGAAACCCGGTTTCTGATCCCGCGCTACAGTTTGACCTACTTACCTCGTTACGCACACTCCGCCTACGGATACGCGACATTGATCGCGGCCCTCATCGAACCTCCTATTATCATCCAGCCTCGCCGAATCTAAATCTCTAGTCCGCGAATTGTAGTAATAATCTCCCGCCGGAAAGTTTCTAGTCGGGACAGCGCAGTAAGTCGAGTTTTGATTATTATCGTCAAACCTTACTCTCACCACAGAACGTCTCTCGCGACAATCAACAGACCGCAAGCCAAAATCATCTTGCAGAAGCTGTGCTCTGTCATATCGACCGTCATTTCGGCCGTTATCTCGCCCGCTGTACCAATCGTCCCGCGAATTGCCCCGTCTGTCGCCCCCATCAATTCCCGCAACTTCCAGCGTGTAGTTACCGCCCCTCGCAGCATCTTTTGCTAATACTAAAAGCTTGTAATCGCCACTACGGGGAATTTGATAATTAAAAGAACGGTCTTGCGTAAAGGCGACTTGTTTGTTGTTACCGTAAAACAGCACCATAACGGGAGTAAAACCGCGACTTCTATCTGTGTTTAAAAACACTTCAATGTTATCGCCTTCGCGAGCGCTGAATGTGTATTCTTGGCCGCGCAATTCTTCCGTCGGAGAACCCGGAACCCACATATTCCGGAAACGGTAAATAGGGGAAGTGCGGCGAATTACTCCATCTATGCGATCGTTATTCTGTATCTGTTCGCCAACTGCACTAGACGAAATGCCAGTGAGTGCCAATCCTGCAACTAGCACAGTGGCAGCAATACTTTTTAACAAGTTGTGCGTTCTCATATCAACCTCTGGAAAATTTTAAAATCTTTGTGCTTTCTTGGCGCCGACATTTGCATACACAATCCATTTTAAATGTAATTTCTGCCAACCGTGTCAACCTCACCCAACGCCAGGGCTGTTTAGCTGGTGCAAAATCTCATGTTAAATTTATAGACGTCGATCCTTCACCTAAAGTTGCGATTTATCGCCGCAAATCAGCAATCCCGATTCAGCGTCGAGACAAGCCCTAATTCCCATCGGTAAAGCAGCGTTAACCCCCTCGTGGCCGAAGGGCAAATCCGAGACAATGGGAATATTCAAGTCCCCCAGCCGATCGCGCAAAACCTCTTCAATGCTAAAACTGGGAATACTCGGGTCAATCTCGCAGCGACTGAAGCGCCCCAAAGCAATGCCCCGCACGCCTGCGAAAGCCCCCGCCATCCGCCACAAAGTCAGCATTCGATCGACCCTGTAAGGAGCCTCAGAAACATCCTCAAATGCGAGAATAACCCCGGTCAAATCCGGTTGATACGGGGTTCCGAGCAAATGAGAAGCAACCGTCAGATTCGCCGGAAACAGCCGTCCCGTGGCTTTTCCGCTCCCCCATCCTTTACCTTGCAAAGATTGTAAGGGACGACCTTCGATGCAGTCAAAAAGTCGATCGACAGACCAATCCGGTTCATCCGCCAAAGTTGTCAGCATCGGCCCGTGAACGCCCCAAACGCCCAATTTATCCTGATTCCACAGCAAAGCAGTAATGTCGGAAAAGCCGATCAACCATTTCGGCGAATGGGAATCGGGAGGTGGAAATTGGGAGTTTTCCGTCTTTCTCACATTTCCTTTTTCCAAAAGTCGAGTGCTGCCGAAACCGCCTCGAACACAGAGAATACCGCGACAATCCGGGTCATTGAGGGCATCTGCTAGCTGTCGGACGCGGTTTTCGTCGGAACCTGCCAAATAGCCCCAGCGATCGTCAAAACCCGGTGTTAATTCAACTCGATAGCCGCGAGATTTCCAAATTTCTACACCCTTTTCAAAGTTGGTTGATTCTCGCAGAGTGCCACTAGGGGCAATTACTTTGAGCAAATCTCCTGGTTGCAGAAATTTTATGTCAGTCATTAGTTATTAGTTATTAGTTATTAGTTATTAGTTAAATCGTCTTTTGTGAATCGATCGTAATTCCGTAGGGGCGAGTTTTACAGAGAATTGCTGACTAAAACAGACAATCTCGCAAACCCTCCTCCACCCACCCATAAATACAAACCTCATTTTCGGATTCGATGCAAATTTCAGGTTGATATGGGTTATCGGTTGTGGCGGGGCGGGTTTATCTAGATTGTTGATAATCGTTAGATATTGTCGGTGAAACCCGCCCCTACAGGATATGGTTAATTATTGATTTAGGAGTGAGTTTTTCAGATTGTTTGTTAATCATTGCTACGGTAAAGTCAGAATTTCTACCCCAGAATCAGTAACAGCTAGCGTGTGCTCGAATTGAGCCGAAAGCTTTCCATCCTGGGTGATCGCAGTCCAACCATCGCCCAAAATTTCCACTTCCCAAGTACCCTCATTAATCATCGGCTCGATCGTAAAAACCATGCCTTGTCTGAGCTTCTTCCCCGTGTCCCGCTTGCCGTAGTGCAGAATTTCCGGTTCGGTGTGAAAAACGCGGTGAACGCCGTGTCCCGCAAAATTTCGCACTACCGAAAAACCCTGTGCTTCAGCATATTCTTGAATCGCTGCACCGATGTCCCCGGTACGAGCACCCGGTTTGACTTCCGCAATTCCTCTTCTGAGACATTCCTCAGTTACTTCAACTAACTTTTTAGCGACAGGCGAAGGTTTTCCGACAAAAAAAGTCTTGGAAGTATCGCCGTGATAGCCGTCAACTAAAGGCGTTACATCAATATTAATAATGTCACCTTCTCTCAGAATTTGTTTAGCATTGGGGATGCCATGACAGACTACTTCATTGACGCTTGCACACAGAGATTTTGGAAATCCTTTATAGCCTAGCGGAGCGCTTTTTGCTCCGTGTGCCAAAGTCCAGCGTTCCGCTTCGTCGTTAATTTCGAGAGTGCTGACACCGGGTTTAACCATTGGTTCTAGGTGTAGGAGAAGTTCGGCAGCTAAACGGCCTGCTTGGCGCATTTTTTCGATTTCTCTACTGGATAAAAGCACTAAACGTTCGGTTGCCATAGTTTTTTCTGTTTTCTTTTTGTGTGATCGATTAAGAGTTTATTTAACTCAATTTTAGAATAGATTTGAACCAGTGTTCAAAACGATCGCCCAAAGCTCCCAAAGAATATTCTACCTCTGCTTGTCGCCGGCAAGCGCTGCGGTCAATTTGGTCTAAGCGGGCGATCGCGCCTACCAAGCCATTTACACTATCAGGCTCCACTAAAAAGCCCGTCAGTCGGTCTCGAACAATTTCGGCAGGCCCCCCGCGCTCGTAAGCAATCACAGGCACACCGCACGCTAAAGCCTCGATCGCGACATTTCCGAAAGCTTCCACCCAGCGCGGCGTCATCAACAATGCTCGGCACTTACGGACTTGCTCTTGCATTTGGGTTGTTGTCAGAAACCCTAAATATTCTACCGGAGCATCCGGGTAATCTGCACAAATTTTTTCCCAATAATCCTCATGTTGCATTTTGCCCATAATTTTTAGGGGAATGCCTGTAATTTTCGCTGTCGCTACTGCATCTTCTAAGCCTTTTTCCGGGGCGATGCGACCAAGCCAAGCTAATTTGGGTTCCGGTTGGCTGCAAAATTCGTATAGCGATAAATCTATGCCGCTTCCCAACAACTGACACTCCTTGGCAAAGGCAAAGGTTTCGGCTTGGGAAACGGTGTAAACTCCGATCGTACCGGGAAATTGGGCGGCGGTTTGTCCGGCGATGCGATCGAGCGATTCAGAAACGGAACCCATGCTGATAAAATGGGCGATCGGAGTCCTAAAAAATGGCGTCAAATAAAACGGCAGCCAATCGTAGGCAAAGTTAACAATGACATCCCATTCATCCTGAACTTGGCGAGCATATTCCCACATATTCGCCAGCACAGAATCCGCTGGCATCACAATAGGAGCCTTGTCATCTTGTGTTTGGGCTGGTACTTGCAAATCGCCCGTTATTTCGATTACTGGAGTTGATTCTAAGACTGAACCTACTGGTGCTACAACTGCTATTTTATGACCGCGACGCTGCAATTCTTTAGCAATGTTAAGAACTGTAAGTTCGACACCGCCACCCAACCCGGAACCGAGTTTACCGACAGAAGTTGACAGGAACAATAGTTTTAAAGAGTTATTAGTCATTAGTTATTAGTTATTAGTTAGCATTCACTAATTCTAACATAATCTAAATTCTAAATTTTCCACTCTCAAATCTCAAATCTCAAATTACTTAAAAATTGCTAGATTTATCAATCTCTCCCAGAGCGCGGACGGATGCGATTCAACTGATTGATGGCCCAGCGAGCTGTTTCCTGAACTTCTGGATCGGGATCGTCCGTCGCACGGTGCAGCAAGTGACTGATTTGATTCACCAATTCGTAAATCCGCGTCAAGTCGCGAATCGCATTTTTACGCACTTCGGGGTTTTCATTTTGCAGCGAAATTGACCAGGCATTATTCATGGGTTTGAGCGTGCGAATGCCAATTTCCGACAGACTTGCCAAAATTAAACTGTACTGCTTCGAGTCAGAATTTGCTAGCAAATCGAGCAACGGCTCAACTGCTCTGGAATCTCCCTGCTGGCCGAGTTCCCAAATTGCTTTGCGCCTTTTTGCCGGATTTAGGTGCTGCAAATCTTCAATCAGTGCTTCAATAATATCAACTTTAGGTCTACCATCCGTTTCTGGAAGGGAAATATCTTTCTTCCGACTCGCTAGGGAATCGGCTCGATTAGTTGTTTCGGGAATGTTGAAACCTGTGTCGCTGTAGCCGTTGCTGTTAGTTTCCAAGGGCACGGTGTCGGAATTAATTCGATCGCCCTCGACAACTGCATCCTCGGATTCTGGTTCCCCCAATTCCCGGATAAACGGTAAAGGCAGATCGCTGCTGTCGAGATTGTAGTCTTTTGGCAAATCAAAATGGTAGGGCAAAGCTGGCCGCGGTTTTTGTCCCCCAAAAGAAACCTCTTGATGTCCAATTTCCTGCGAGTTTGTAGGAGAATCGGGATTAGTGAATTGAGAGTTTCTTTGGTTGTGGCGATCGACTCTCCCCCGTCTTCGCCTTGAATGATTTGACTCGCCGTTGCTAACTAATTTGAGCATAATAAATACTGCCGCTGCCGTGACGACAACTGCTGCCAAACCCAACATTAACAACCCCCGCTGGCGAGACAAAATGACAATCAAATTAGATATCGGTTTTGGGATTTTGGAATTAGGTTTAGACGTTTTGGACGGCTTAGATTTGTTTTTATCGGGAGCTGGAGACGGTTTTGGAGGGTTGGAGTCCTGGCGATCGTCCGGGGGAGAGTTCGCCTGAGCAATTTCTAGGGAAACAGCCCGGTAGGAGGCATTGAGTACCTGTTGCCTTCCGTCGGCACTGGGACTGAACGCAGCGCCCAGACAGGCAATGCAGGTGAACAAACATACAAAGGAGCGGTAGTGCGCCATAAGACTCAATCCGGTTTTGAGAGGCAACGCCGCATGACGAGCTTTAGTTTAACCTTGAGTTAGCTCGATCCTAGCTGCTATGCGCTTAACTAACTCACAAATAGCACCAGACTCGCCAAAAACCCGGGTTTGAGAGGGCAGCGAGCCAGATATGATTAACACAATTGCGTCATTGACGTGGAAGTCCTTTAACTAATTAGTTTGAGACGAGCTACATCGGCGGCCGCGAATAAAGCAGCGGCATCAAGAAAATTGATTGCAGCTCACCTCAGCAAGCGGAGCCTTAGCTGCGTGCTTTGCACGCGCAGCGCCACGGGGCCTCCGGGGCGCAGGCGGGCGATTGTTGCTCGCCGTCGATTTCTGACGGATAGCGTGGCATGACCAAGAGTTTAACAAGCTTCCGAGCCTGTAGGTCGATCGTTTTTGTCTTAATCTGGACGGAAGTCGGACAAGGTGTATTTGCAGTGGAAACGATAAACAGCATTTTTGAGTGTATTCTTGGCTGCTAAACCGAATATTTTCAGTACATTCCAGGACGCAATCTCGATCGAAGAAACCGGGTTTTTTTATCGAAACTGCTGTAAGAAAGAGAGCGCTGATTTGACCAATGTTAATTTCAAGGGGGGGAATTATGGCGGATAGAAGTTTTTGGGCGATCGACTAAGATAACCGTTAGGAAATATTGTATTCAGCAAGCAAGCGCCAAAAATCATACTATCTTGTAGAACTGGGGGCCAGTTTAGTTAGGAGCTATAGTGAGAGCGAGTAAACTGTTTCACGCACGCGCCCTCTCCCTACGTTGTGTTTATTTGTACCCACTTACTTAAGCTAAATCAATCGGTATTTAATCGTGTGCCGCCAAATTTGATATAAGATCGAGCTAAATTTCTAGTGTGAGAGAGTAGAGGCATTTGTGAGCCAACAAGATATTTTAAATTTAGCAAAAGAAGGCGATGCCCTGGCGATCGCATTTCTGATCGGCCAAGCACTCGAAAGCTTTGGGGTTACGGCTAAAGCCAGCCGAGAAAATGACACCCTGCACCTGCTGCTGGAAGCAGAACAATTGCCAACAGAAGAAGCCTGCCTCCGAGTCGCAGTCAAAGGGTTGCAGCGACTGCAACCAAATAACGTTTACTCAGTGACAGTTTACGGACGGCGGGGCGGCCAGCAATTGCCGGGTTGGACTCAGACGGTAGAATTAAAAAAACCCTTGACTTCCGCACCCGTGAGTGCATTAGTTGCGGTGAATGCAGCATTAGCTGCGAGTGAAGCAGTAGCCGCGAGTTTACCCGCTTCCCCAATTCCTGTGGCTTTGCCAAAGCTAGAAAAAACTCAAAATGCCACAATTGCGCCCACTCAAACACCTGAAAAATCTCGCCCCCAACCCCCGAAAATCCCAACTCCAAAACCCACAAACCAAAGGCAGCAAAAGCCATCACCGCAGCCAGAGTTAGCCCGCACTAAAACTAAAAAATCTGGGCTGTCAGTCGGTGTTCTGAGTCTGATTCTCGTGCCGATATCCGGCTTTGTTCTGGCTTCTCAACTTTACAAATCCTCAAGCACCGCTACTATTAACCCTCTAACGTCAAACCCTGCGGTACAAAAAGTGAGCTCGACACCGGCACCTGCAACCGCAGCCAAACCCATTCCAGCTCCAAAATCGCCCTCTCCGGCTGCCAAAAAACCTGCCGCTGTGCCCGCAACTGTCAGCATCAAAGCAGTTGGCGACATGATCCCCGGCACAAATTATCCGTACAACAAACTGCCGCCAAAAAAAGAGCTTTTATTCGAGTCGGTAAAACCGTACCTCAAAGGAGCTGATATTCTGTTTGGCAATTTTGAAAGCACGATGACCGATTATCCTTACAGTTCCAAAGCAGGCGGCGGACGAATGCTGTTTGCCTTTCGGACGCCTCCGAGTTATGCCAAAATTTTCAAAGATGTTGGTTTTGATATTTTGAATGTTGCCAACAATCACTCTTACGATTTTAACGAGCAGGGATTTAAGGACACGATTAAAAACATCGACAGCAACGGCATGAAAGCTGTTGGCAAAAGAGATCAAATTGTTTATCAAAATGTCAAAGGCGTGAATTTTGCCTTTATCGGGTTCAGCAACTACGGCGAAGTTCACAATTCCTTGCTGGAACTGAAAGCGGGAGCCGAAGTTGTCAAGAAAGCGAAGGAAAAGGCTGATATTGTAGTGATATCAGTTCATGCTGGAGCTGAAGGAACGGGAGCTCTGAATGTGAGAAACAAAAACGAATTATTTTACGGAGAAAACCGGGGAAATATGGTTTTGTTTTCGCGGACGATGATTGATGCGGGAGCGGATTTGATTTTGGGACACGGCCCGCACGTTCCCCGAGCGATGGAACTTTATAAAGGGAAATTGATTGCTTATTCCCTGGGCAATTTTTTGGGTTATCGCACTTTGTCCACAGCAGGAGCACTCGGTCAATCTCTAATTTTGGATGTGAAAATGACTCCGCAAGGGGATTTTGTTTCTGGTAAGATTATCCCAGTGGAACTTAATCGGCAAGGCATCCCATCTATTGATGACGATTTTAGGAGTGTGGGGTTGATTGACCGTTTGACAAAAAGCGATTTTCCCAAGACAGATTTGAAAATTGATGACAAGGGGATAATTTCCAAGAAATGATCGGGGCAATTATTTACCGAAGAAGTGCCTGATGACGAGAAGCTATACTTCCGGTGACTCCTCAAATAAGCGATCGCCCCGATGCAATCCATCTGCCATTTGATAAGTTTGTGCTTGCGATCGCACTGTCGGGGCATGGGCGGCTAAATACCTTGCCGCCGCCACTAATACCACAATGCGATCGCCCGCATTCTCTAATAAAGCATACTGGCGAAATGCTGCTTCTACCTGTTGAATAACGTGGAAATCCCGATTTTCCCGCAGCATCAGTTTTCCTAAAACTGCCATCAACCGTTCTGATTTGCCGCCGCTATATAAGTATTTTGCAACTAATTTACCGACTGGATTCACCTGTTGCTGTCTGTCCAACAAGTCTGGCAGTTGTTTGAGCAATTCCTCTGGATTCTCAACTACATCTGTTGGTTCTGGAAGTCGCGCAGGCGGTACATTTAAGAAACGGTTGAGATATACGGCGATGGCTGCATCGAAAACTCCCCGCAGCAACTCTATTGAAGGCGATCGTCGCAATCCTTGATGCACCGCATTCGCAAAGGTAAAGGGATGGTGCGCTGAATTCCAGTCGCTGTGGTCGTTATTCGTATTAAACCGGGCTACGCGGAGGGCAGCAGCATAAGTGACTGCACTCGCTAATTCGTCTTCGCTACAACCTTCTTTCAAGGCAGTTAAAAGTGCATCGACGATCGCCAATACATCTTCGCCCAACAACATCGGAATTAACTGTTCTCTTCCCAACCAATTGCCCCGGTGCGATCGGCCCATTTCTAAAGCTGCCGGCAACTGCGCCATCGCTGACTCTAAAATTGCCACCACATCCACAGGGTAGCGCCAAGAACTCGACTCTTCCATGCGCGCCGCATTTGCCAAACCAGCCACCAAACTCGCAAAAACAGTTTCTGCCCCTTCCCAATTCACTGCATCCAGGGCTTCTAACGCCTTGTTAATAAAGTCGAGGCTGTGACCGACATCAATGTAGCGGTGGTCAGTAGCGGCCGCAAACAGCATATCAGCAATTTGTTCTCGTTCAAGAGGCGCGCGTACTGCTGTCAACAAACATCGTTCCGCCGCTTCGCTGTCTCTGATTTCAATAAATTGCCGGAACCAGCTTTTGAGTGTCTTTGCATCAACCTCAGAATTAGGCAAGGGGTGAACCGCAAAGTGAGGGGGTGCGCCTGCACTATCGCGGGCCACTGCCGAAAGTCCCTGATAGAGGGCACGAGGTCGGTCTTCTGAATCTAGATAAGGCAGGATATTCATCAAGCAGGTGTGGATCGATAAACCTGTATCCCATCCCGATTTGTTGTAGCGGGTGCCAAATTCTAATCCGATTTGGAAAGGTTCGCTGGCAGTTGCCCCCATATCTAGCAAGGCAATCACTGACTTGGCGATGACTAGAGAAATTCCTTGTTCTAACCCATCTTGAAGTCGCTGGCGCTGGTGGGCGTAAGGGTCAAGCTGTTGTGCTAAATTTACCCAAACTTCCCCGTCGCGAATTTCCGCTGGGAACGATCGCACGTCGTCGGCCCAAGAGTCAAAAGTACCGCCGCTGGCGACATCAAAGCGGGCGTAGTGCCAAGGACAGGTGACTATGCCATCTTTGCAAGTGCTGCCGTTGAGGGGAAAACCCATGTGGGGACAGCGGTTGTCGATCGCGTATACCCGATCGTTTGAGTAAAAAAGGGCGATCGTGTGTTTTTCCAAATTCACTAACAAACTGCCCTTTGTCTCGACTTCTGCAAGTTTCGCAGCGCGAACGTAATAGCCTGAAGTCTCAGCCATAAGTTTTTAAACTAATTTATATATAAACTAGATTAACTCAATGCCAGGGTATTTGCCTGAAGTAAAACAGGATTAAAAACTCAAGTGCTGATAGATGCTCGATCGATCGCCAGCAGGTTTATGTTTTGGCTTTATTCCAGATTCATCAGCGATAGCAAAGCTTCTTTCATCTCCTCTACCGTTGTTGTCGCCGTACCGAATTGACGCACGACAATGCTAGCCGCCAAATTGCCCAAAACTGCCGCTTCCCAACCGGATGCACCGACGCACAAAGCTAAAGTCATTGCTGCTACGACTGTATCTCCAGCACCGGTTACGTCGAATACATCAGTCTTGTTAAAAGGGGGAATGTCCCAACTTTGAATGGCAAATTCCCCCTTTTCACAAATGGATGTTGGAGGGGGTGAATTTTTGATTTCTTCGCCGTTCGCCCTTTCAAACAAAGTCATCCCTTCTTCGCCGCGAGTAATCAGGATTTTTTGAGCTTGAGTTAAGTTCAACAAATCGCGTCCTGCTTGCATTAAAGTTTGAGGGTTTTTGATAGCATATCCGACTGCTTGCTCGGCTTCTGGCAAGTTCGGAGTAAATAACATTGCTCCAGAATATCGCTGCAAATTTGTTTGAGCGTCTACAATTGTTTTGCCGGGAACCACTGCCGATTCGATCGCCAAATTTGTCAAAACTCCGTCGCCGTAGTCGGAACAAACCACTGCATCTACTGTCGGTATTTGCTGCCGGATGTAGTCTGCCAGTTGCAACTGCAAATCTAAATCCGGCAACTCGTCCGATTTGCGATCGACTCGGACAATTTGCTGAGTCACCGACTGCCGCGCGTGCCCGGAAATGCGAGTTTTGGTAACAGTTGGACGCTGCGAATCGATTAAAATCCCAGCCGTATCAATTCCCGCCGCCTCAAAAATACCGCACAAAGCCTTTCCCTGGTCGTCTTTTCCCACCAAACCAGCAACTTTTACTTTGCCTCCCAGTTTGGCTAAATTGTAGACAGCATTTGCGCCACCTCCGGGTACTTGCTGAGTATTTTCGTAGCGCAAAATCAACACAGGTGCTTCGCGGGAAATTCGCTCTACTTGTCCGGTAAGAAACTCGTCCAAGGTCAAATCTCCGATCGCTAATACCTGCGCTCGATGGAAGCAGTCTAATCTTTTCAATAATTGCTCTGTTGAGGCACGCAGTTGAGGCAAAAAGTCGGAATAGTCGTTAGTCATTAACCAAAAAAATGAGACTGAGGAGTTGATTGTTGAGTGTGGAA
Organism: Microcoleus asticus IPMA8; assembly: GCF_013179805.1. Lineage (GTDB taxonomy): Bacteria > Cyanobacteriota > Cyanobacteriia > Cyanobacteriales > Microcoleaceae > Microcoleus > Microcoleus asticus. The sequence goes on from NZ_SRRZ01000076.1 coordinate 17,944, forward strand.
CGAGCGGGAATTAAAAATCCTAATATTAATTAATAATTAATTTCCTCCCTTATTTTATTTTTAACTTTTAATTGATTTTCTGACTGGGATTGTGAGAAACCAGTTGCAGGCTGTTGGCGATCGCACTCGCTCAAACAATTGGGCAAAAAAATGCGGATAAAAGCGCAGCCATTCAGACTCAAGAGAAAGTTTTACGGTGTGGAAGTTTCCTTCTACATAAGTGTCTTCAAAAAACAGCAAAATTATTTCAATTTCTGCTTGATGATCGTAATCACCTGAGTCATTTGTTTTTTGAGTGCATCAATTTCCGCTTGCATTTTTGCCATTTTCACAGTCATCGCCTGAATTTCGGCGGCACCCGCTCCAGAAGTGGGTGCAGCAGCGGCGGCTGCTGGGGCTTCCGGCACCGGTTTCTTTTTCGCCAGTACCATCGCCGATTTGATTGCCTCGGTTAGCTGCTTCTTCTCAAAGGGTTTGGCGATGAATGCAAAAAAATGCTTCTCAAAGGGTTTCGGAATTTTTTCCATCACCTCTTCTTCGCGGCCCGACATGATCACTAAAGGTATCTTAGAAAGCTCGGGATGGGCTTGCACTTTTTGATAAACTTCCCAACCGCTGACTTTCGGCAGTAGGAAATCTAACATAATTAGATTGGGACGGGCTTGACGGATCAGTTTGAGTCCCTCTTCGCCGTCTTTTGCTTCTAGAACTTCAAAGTTACCCTGAGGCAACATCTCTCGGACTCGGACGCGGATGACTTTACTGTCATCGATTACCAAGATTTTTTGACCAGCCACGACTGACTCCTTCAGTAATGAATGAGTGATGATTTGCAACCTTCAGTATATCCCTAACAGAATTCTACCCATAATTCTGGGCGAGTTTAGTTTTGTTGCACTTGGGCGCGATTCTGGTTTAGGGTGAGATTGCTACAAGTTCAGGGGCTTTGATTTCGGATACGATCGAAGGAATTAACTCGATCGCCACTTAATTATATGTCGCCCCAAACTCCTCAAACTCCTACAGTCAAAGCAGTTGCCGCCCAAATGCGGGGTGAAATCGAGGCGATGCCGCAGTGGTTGCGCAGGCCCGTTGGCAAAGCTAGCGAACTTTCGCAAGTGCAAAAAATTATTAAACAGCGGCAAATTCACACGATTTGCGAGGAGGGTAGATGTCCCAACCGGGGCGAGTGCTACGCGCAAAAAACGGCGACTTTTTTGTTGATGGGGCCGACTTGCACCCGCGCTTGTGCTTTTTGTCAAGTAGATAAAGGTCATTCTCCGATGCCCCTAGACCCGGAGGAACCGCAAAAGGTGGCCGAGGCTGTGCAGTTGTTGGGTTTGCGCTATGCGGTGCTGACTTCGGTGGCGAGGGATGATTTGCCGGATGGGGGTGCGGGTTGGTTTGCCAGGACGATCGCCCAAATCCGCATTCTGAACCCGGATACTGAAGTGGAGGTGCTGACGCCGGATTTTTGGGGGGGAACGGGTAGGGGCGGTGCCCCCGTGCCCGCCCCCGACGGGGAGAATTCCGGCCTCGATGAGTTGCAGCGACAGCGGATTCGCACGGTGGTAGAGGCTAAACCGGCTTGTTACAACCACAATATTGAGACGGTGCGTCGGTTGCAAGGGCCGGTGCGGAGGGGGGCGAAGTACGATCGCTCGATCGACGTTCTGCGTATTGTTAAGCAATATGACCCAAATATTCCCACCAAATCCGGTTTGATGTTGGGACACGGAGAAACCGAAGCCGAGATAGTCGAAGCGATGGCCGATTTGCGGGATGCCAAGTGCGATCGGCTCACCCTCGGTCAATACATGAGACCGTCTCTAGAGCACCTCCCAGTGCGCAAATACTGGACGCCGGCCGAATTTGACCGTTTCGGGTCGATCGCCCGGGAGATGGGGTTTGAGCGCGTGCGATCGGGGCCTCTCGTCCGCAGTTCATACCACGCCGGAGAGAGCGATTGAAATTAATCTCTATTTAACTCGGTATAAACTCGTTGTTACAAAAAATAACTCTAGAGGATTGTGCATAAGTGCGACGCTCTCTGCTATTTGTAAATAGAGTGACATTATGAATTAGGAGCTTTACCTATGGCAGAGATAGCGAAGAACCAATTAAAATCCGAGTCCGTGATGAAAACGGGCAAGTTCCCTTACACCTTTCGCGCAGCCTGGTTTCTGTTGCTGTTAGCTATCAATTTTTTGGTTGCAGCCTATTATTTCCATATCATTGAATAGTTCTGCAACTTGATTTTTAGCAGACCCTGCTGCTCTCGACCTCAACGTCGAAGAGACGGAGAGAGGGAGAGGGGGAGAGTTTTGAGTTTTGAGTTGGCGAGAATATGACTTCATCCTTCTAACTAATGACTGCTGACTTCTTCCCTCTTCCTTCTAACTAATGACTCCTCTAGCGATTTCTAGCCGATTCTAGCTTTGACAACCGCTCTTTAATTTTGATAACATCTTGCTTCGTTTCAATTGCCAAAGTTGCTAAATTGTCAAACATCGGGTCTCCCGACCGCACTCTAGGATTTGTCCGACTAGCACCCGGAAGGTTAGGAGACTGAGGCCTGTTAACTCTAGAACCTTGATTCTGCAAACTGTAGATTTGTCCTCTGAGTTCAGAAATTTGAGTTTCTAATTGAGTAATGCGAAATTCTAATTGAGTTGTGGATTGAGCGGGCGTGACAATTGGCGCAACAGCAATTGCTAAGACGCAAGCCAGACAAAAAAGACAGATTTTTATGGCGCGATGGCGAATATTTTTCGGCATAGCTTTAATAATTGAAATTATACCACTTTTACCATAACAAATCGCCCCTATTTTTGGTCTCTATCAGAAGTATGTCTTATGGCAACTAGGAACGTAGCTATTTTAATGTTCGATGATGTCGAGGTACTGGACTTTGCAGGTCCTTTTGAAGTGTTTGCGGTGACATCAGAATTAAGTAAGGGCGATTCCCTTCGGGATAGCTTCGCTTCACGACCTTTTGCAGTCTCTACGGTAGCCGAACATCCCGGTGCTGTCAACGCCCGCAACGGTTTGAGCGTCAATCCCCACTGCACCATTTCCGATTGTCCCCCACCGGATATTTTAATTGTACCGGGAGGACAAGGTACGAGACAGTTAATCAATAATTCAGCAGTTGTTAATTGGATAAAAGATTGTGCGCCAACCGCAGAATTAGTGCTTTCTGTCTGTACGGGTTCGCTGCTTTTAGCAAAAGCTGGCTTGTTGGAAGGTTTGGCAGCAACTACACACCATCTGGCATTGGATTTATTGAGAGAATTAGCTCCCAACACAACTATTATCGAAAATCAGCGATTTGTAGATAACGGCAAAATCATCACCTCTGGGGGAATTTCTGCGGGAATTGATATGTCTTTGCACGTTGTCGGCAAGCTTTTGGGAACAGCACAAGCTGAACAAACAGCAGAGCACATGGAATATAGAATTGGTAATTATGAATCCAGTTAATTCCGTCCTTACGCAAAACCTGTATATCTAGGGTGCGAAGTGCGCACCTCACCGCTATAATTCTTGCGCGTCAAACTACGCATAACCTAATTATACCAATTCTGAAAATCGAGCATCTCTATGGACACGGTAATGCCGTGTCCTACTCCCCGCACCGGAAACGGCATTGCCGTTTCCCTACGGTTCCCTTTTAATAATTGGTATAAGATTGAGAATTGTAGCAAGACTTTTTTAAATAGGTATTAAGAATCTTCGCCCCAAACTTTTAGTTGTAAATAGACTAATACTAAAGCTAAAGCCATCAGGAAAGTTGCCGCTGCGGCTGCATAGCCAAAATCAAATTGCGAAAAAGCTTGCTCGTAAATATAATAAACTAGCAAATTAGTAGAGTTTAAAGGGCCGCCGCCGGTGATGACGTAAACTTGCTCGAAACTCCGCAGGGTAAAAATAGCAGTAGTGACTGTAGCAAATACTAAAGTCGGTCGCAAACCGGGTAAAGTGATGTACAAAAATTGCTGCCAAGCATTAGCTCCATCCAATTCTGCGGCTTCGTAACGATTTACCGGAATTGCTTGCAATCCTGCTAAAAATACTACCATATTAAAGCCTAATTGTTTCCAAACACTGAGCAGAATTATCACTGGCATTGCCCAAACTGTGCTGCTAAGCCAAGGAATTTGATTTAAGCCGATCGCACTTAGGGCACTATTCACCGGGCCTTCGGTTTGAAACAACCACCGCCAACCCAAGCCAACTGCAACTAAAGAGGTAATCGAAGGAATAAAATAAGCGGTGCGGAGAGCTCCTCGCCAAGCAAACGAGCGATTTAGCAAAACTGCTAAGCCCAATGGAATCACTAAACTGGGAATGACTGTCGCAGTAGTAAAATAGAGCGTATTTTGGAGAATTTGCCAGAAATCCGGGTTGGTGACTAGACGCCAGTAGTTGTTCAAGCCAATCCAACGCACTCCCGACTGGGTAAAGCTGCCGCTGGTAAAGCTGAGGTAAAATAAATAGGCGATCGGCCAAATCAAAAAAGTACCCAGAAACAGCAAAGCTGGGGCCAGAAAAGTCCAAGCTGCGATCGAATCATTATCCAACCAGTTAAAACGCCCAAATTTAATCGGAACCATTGGCTTGTAAATTTTAGCTTTTAGTTTTAAATGGTATCACAATATAGGTCTATCTCACAATGAATCTTCTCGATATATTAGCCAATTTACCCACTATAGAAACTGAGAGACTGCTGCTGAGGAAAATTACTTTAAACGATGCCAGCGATATGTTTGAGTATGGTTTAGATCCCGAAGTGTCAAAATACACAACCTGGTCAACTCATACCTCGATCGAAGACACTAAGTATTTTATAAAATCGCTGCTAAAAATGTACAAAAAGCGAGAACTTGTGGATTGGGGAATAGTTCACAAAGCCGATAAAAAATTTATCGGTACTTGCGGATATGTGGGATGGAGCATGACACACAGTCGTGCTGAAATGGGATACGCGATTTCTCGCAAATATTGGAATCAAGGATATATGAGCGAGGCTGTCAATGCAATGATGGAATTCGGCTTTCGGGAAATGCTGTTGAATAGAATTGAGGCTAAATGTAAAGTTAGTAATATTGGTTCGGCGCGCGTCATGGAAAAAGTGGGGATGCAATTGGAAGGAATATTGCGACAGCATTTATTTGTCAAAGGCGAATACTGGGATCTCAAAATTTATTCGATTCTCAGGGAGGATTTTTTTGCCAATCGGCCATATTAGCACTCGTTATATCAATTCCGGCTGCGCCGGAAGGATAAGCGAGGACACGGCAGTGCCGTTTCTTGCGCGCCAGATTAATCGTAGGGACACGGCACTGCCGTGTCCTGATTTCGGTCGGGTAATATTAATTCCGATGCTACCGGAATTGATATTACAGGTGGTACAATTTTGAGAGTAAACTAAAAATTTTATGATAACAGCAAATACCAATTCCACAGATTTTTTGATTGTCCCCGCAATTCCTGCCAAAGTCGAAAAAAATGCTTCTCTTAGTAAGCCCTTAAAACTAGGAGTTTTAGCATCAGGAAGCGGCAGCAACTTCGAGGTAATTGCCCGAGCCATCCAAAATCAACAACTCAACGCTCAAATCCCAGTATTAATTTACAACAACCCCGAAGCCAAAGCTGCAGCCCGAGCCGAAAAATACGGCATTCCCTCGATTCTGCTCAATCACCGCGAGTGCAAAAGCCGTGAAGAATTAGATACAAAAATTGTTAAAACTTTCCAAGAATATGATGTAGAATGGGTAGTTATGGCGGGTTGGATGCGGATCGTTACCAAAGTTTTGCTCGATGCTTTTCCCGATCGCGTTATTAACATTCACCCTAGCTTACTGCCGAGTTTCCCAGGAATTCGCGCCGTCGAGCAAGCACTGGCAGCTAAGGTTAAAATCACCGGCTGTACGGTGCATATCGCCCGTTTAGAAGTAGACAGCGGGCCGATTTTAATGCAGGCTGCGGTGCCAGTATTGCCTGACGATACCGCAGAAACGCTGCACGCTAGAATTCAGGTGCAAGAGCACAAGATTATGCTCGGTGCGATCGCACTTATTGCCGAATCCAATCGAAAATATTGTGACTAAAAACCTAGCCAGTGCCGCATCTATCTCCGAATTGCCCGTCAGCGAATCACCCGAAACAGGCCCGCCGCTGATAGACTCGAATCGCCTGAAATTAATTCTCAAAGAAAGGCTAAAAAAGAACATCGGCATCAAGGGAGAATTCTATCTGCCTTGCTTGCCATCGATGCTAGACGACTATCTTAAATTACTCTCAGACTTCTTAAACATTCTCGGACAAAACATCGACGCTGCCCAAGCCAAAAACTTGCGAACATTAATCGCCAACGCCTTAGCAGAAGGATTCAAAAATTCTCCCCACGCTAATCTCATAGTTTCATATTTTCCCGCCAATTCCCAAAATGGTTTAGCCGGTGGCATTACTCTGAATACCAAGATTCAAATCGAATCGATGGCCCAGAAATATCATAGCTGGCCGGATATTCGCCCCGAACCTTTATTCGGCAGCCATCCCGATGCCAAAGTTATCGCCATTGCCGCCGAATTAGGCGAACCGGGAAAAGCACCTATTTTAGATGTTGGTGCGGGTCCAGGGCGCAATAGTTTGCCCTTAGCAAGGTTAGGCCATTCCGTAGATGCGATCGAACTAACACCCATATTTGCCGAAAAACTATCAGCAGCAGCAACCGCCGAAAACTTGCCGGTAAATGTCACCCAAGGCGACGTTTTAGACCCATTATTGAGGATGAAAACTTATCGGTACAAATTAGCCATTGCTACCGAAGTTCTCTCTCATTTCCGCTACCCCGAACAAGTCCGCCTGTTCCTCGGCAAAATGTCCGATGCCGTTTTAAGCGGCGGGTTTATCTTATTCAGTGCTTTCTTAGCTGTAGATGGGTACGAACCCGACGAGATGGCAAAACAAATGTCTGAATTGTGTTGGTCTTATCTGATTACCAAACAAGAATTGCAAGCAGCAATAGAGGGTTTGCCCTTAGAAATTATTTCTGATGAATCTGTGATTGAATACGAACAAAAACATTTGCCTGACTCGGCGTGGCCGCCGACACCTTGGTTTGCGAGTTGGGCTAGCGGGCGCGATTTATTTCCAGTCCAACAAACACCGCCGTTGGAGTTGCGGTGGATACTTGTTAAACGCTTGTAAATAGTTAGTATGGTGCGTCAATCGATTTTAGATTTTAGATTTTAGATTTTAGATTCAAGAATCGAAGCATTGACCCCACGGATAAATCCGGGGGCTTGTATCCTGGATGCTTTCGGCCACAATTTAGTTTATCGATGATTGATAAAATAACGCGGTCTAACTCACATCTTGCACCATTCTTAAGAACAGGCAAGATGCCTGTTCCACAAAGATGGAGTTTTCTTCTTGTGGGGTGGGCAGGAGAGCCCGCCCGCAAAAGGCTAATTGAGAATGGTGCAACATCTCAGAGCTCACGCACCATACGACAATTTTTAGGGATTAAAAATCCAATCCTAAACCTCGGATGCCCGCAATTGTCCGCAGGCGGCATCTGCTTCTAAGCCGCGAGAATATCGCACGCTAACTGCAATTTTCTTTTCCTTCAAAACCGCAACGAAACTGTTAATCCGATTGGGAGTCGGTCGCTTATATTCAGCTTCCTGAATCGGATTGTAAGGAATCAAATTGACGTGACACTGAAAACCGCGCAAGTGAGTTGCTAACTCGGCTGCGTGTTCCGGTAAGTCATTCACACCGGCTAAAAGTACGTATTCAAAACTCAATCTACGTCCAGTCGATCGCACATATTCCCGACATTCGGCAATTAACTCACCCAAAGGATAAGGGCGGGCGCTAGGAATTAACTCTTCGCGCAATCTTTGGTTGGAAGCGTGGAGGCTGACGGCGAGGGTAACTTGCAGTTGATGTTCAGCTAGTTGGCTGATGCGATTGCGAATTCCTACTGTGGAAATGGTGATGTTTCGCTGTCCAATTCCTACGTCTTGATTCAAACACTTGACAGCAGCTACAACATTATCGAAATTCAGCAGGGGTTCGCCCATTCCCATAAATACGATGTGGCTGACTCTGCGGCCGAAATCTTGCTGTACTGTCAAAACTTGATCGACGATTTCGTGTTTTTCTAAATTGCGCTTGAAACCGCCTTTCCCAGTAGCGCAAAAGTCGCAGCCCATCGCGCAGCCAACTTGGGCTGAGACGCACACAGTCAGCCGTTTATCGGTGGGAATGCCTACTGTTTCAATGATTTGACCGTCTGCCAATTTTAAGAGATACTTTACCGTGGCGTCTGGTGCGACGGATCGATAGTGAATGGTCGATCGCCCGATCGGAATTTTAGCAACAGTCTCGCGCCACTGTTTCGAGAATACAGAAATGTCAGAGATCGATCGCGCACCTTTCTCATAAATCCACTGGTACAACTGCTTTCCCCGATAAGCCGGTTGTCCCTGCTGCTGTACCCACTCCGTTAACTCAGCTAAACTCGCCCCCAGCAAGGGCGGAATTTTACCCGACTCAACAGCCAAAGCAGCAGTCTTGCGAGACTGATTCGCGCCCCTGGAATTACCAGAAGAGTACACCTGAGAAACGGAAGTAGGAGACATAGGTCATCAGAAAATTTAAAGCCATCCTCCATATTAAAACTTCTCGACCAAAACTGCCGTTAATCCTCCAGAAGGCACTTATGCAGAAAGCAGAAGGCGGAATCTCGATCCGGCTAAATCCCTTAATAAGGGGAAGTTTAAGAATAATCCGGTTCCCCCCTTAAAAAAGGGGGGTTAGGGGACTCTTATTGTGGACTCACAAAAAAAACTCCAGACAGCAATCTGCCAAATCAAGAATCCAGTTAATATTTGGTAAAATTCCCCAAAAATTGCGTGTAAATGACCGCAGCCACCTAAAATAAACTCTGGAGTTTGTTAAAGGGTGTGCAAATTTGACAGCTTTCCATCACAATTAATGCAACTTTTATGGTGCTAAATATTCTTGCGCTGCCCTTAGCGTTTCAATTTACATCGCCGGGTCCAATTATCTTTCAACTTGGCCCCGTAGCCATTCGCTGGTACGGGCTGTTAATAGCTTCTGCCGTCTTGATTGGGGTCAGCCTGTCCCAATACTTGGCCCAAAAACGCCGCGTCAACCCGGAATTGTTGGGTGATTTGGCAATTTGGCTGGTTCTGGGCGCTATTCCCTGTGCTCGAATTTATTACGTGGCTTTCGAGTGGCCGCAATACACCCAGAGGCCAGAGGATATTATTGCGATTTGGAAAGGCGGAATTGCCATTCACGGGGCGATTTTGGGTGGCACGATCGCAGCTTTAATTTTTGCTAAAATTCAGCGAGTTTCTTTTTGGCAATTGGCAGATTTAATCGCGCCTTCGGCAATTCTCGGTCAGGCGATCGGACGCTGGGGAAATTTCTTTAACTCCGAAGCTTTTGGCGGTCCTACGGATTTGCCTTGGAAACTCTATATTCCGCCAAACAGCCGCCCGCCCGCCTACGCTAATTTTGAATACTTCCACCCCACATTTCTCTACGAATCCCTGTGGAATTTGACAGTATTTGGGTTGCTTCTGACTTTGTTTTTCCGCGATTTGCAGGGCAAAATTCGCTTTAAAACAGGTGCTTTATTTTTGGTTTATATCGCAGCTTACAGTTCCGGTCGAATCTGGATTGAAGGGTTGCGAACTGATAGTTTGATGTTCGGGCCGCTGCGGACGGCGCAAATGGTAAGCTTGACTGGGATTGTTTTAGGGTTGGGCGGGTTGGCTTGGCTTTATTTGCTCGATCGACCTTTGCCAGATGTTGTCTCCCCCAATAGCGATCGGTCCAAGATCACTCCGAAATTGCCAGAGGATCAATAAAAAACCCCAGAGAGGTTAGTCTCTAGGGTTCAAAACCAGGGTGCATCTACCATCTCTTACTTCCAACCAAAATAGGTACATCCGGAAGCGTCCGTAAATTTAGCAAATTTTTTAGCAGCAATGAGTTTGAAAGAGATTGAAGCCCTAATTCCAGGAGTATACATTGTAGGTGCAGGCCCGGGAGACCCGGATTTGTTGACCGTTAAGGCTCAAAAATTACTGGCTGCTGCTGATGTCATATTATTTGCTGATTCGCTAGTCCCAGAGCAAATTTTGCAGGGGGTGCGCGCGGATGCTGAAACGATCCAAACTGCCGATAAAACTCTCGAAGAGATTGTACCTTTGATGGTGCAACGAGTGCGCGACAGAAAAAGCGTCGTCCGTCTGCATTCGGGCGATCCCTGTCTCTACGGGGCCGTCGGCGAACAAATGCAAGCTTTGGCCTCCGAGGGAATTGCTTTTGAGGTAATCCCGGGAATTAGCGCTTTTCAACTTGCGGCGGCTAAACTTAAAATTGAGTTGACAGTTCCGGGAGTTGTGCAGACAATTATTTTGACGCGAATTAGCGGCAGAACCGAAGTACCGGAACGCGAAGAATTGGCGAGTTTAGCGGCTCATCAAGCGAGTTTGTGCCTGTATTTGAGCGCCCGCCATGTCGAAAAAGCTCAAGCTAAATTGATGGAACATTACCCATCTGATTTGCCTGTAGCGATTTGTTATCGGTTGGGCTGGCCCGATGAAAAAATTGTGCTAGTTCCCCTTGACAAAATGGCCGTTGCTACGCGCGAAAATAATTTGCTCAGAACGACAATGTATGTCATTAGTCCGGCGTTGGGAAAATCAGCAGAAGGGCGATCGCGCTTGTACCATCCAGAGCACGATCGGCTTTTCCGACCCTCGAAGGAAGTTCGGCAACGGATTTTGTAACGGATGTAACGGATGTCAGGAAAAAGAAAGAAGAAAGAAGGAAGAAGGAGCAATTATGAAGTAACCAATTACCAACTACCAACTACCAATTCCCAATTCCCAATTCCCCAATCTAAAATCTAAAATCTAAAATCTAAAATCGCCATGACTGATTTAACTCGCAGACAATTTATCACTGTCACCGCATTAAGCGCCGGATTTGCGTTAGCCGTTCATCCTATTGCGGCTGCCGTTATCAATACCGATGCTGCTGGTTTAATAGCAGGTGAGGTAAAAATTCCCGTCAAAGACGGGCAAATTCCAGCCTACAGAGCAATGCCAGCCAGCGGCAGCAATTTTCCAGTAATTTTAGTAATTCAAGAAATCTTCGGAGTTCACGCCCACATTCAAGATATTTGCCGCCGTTTTGCTAAATTAGGTTATTTAGCGATCGCCCCAGAAATGTTTGCCCGTCAAGGTGATGTTTCTAAAATCACCGACATCCAAGAAATTATTAGTAAAGTTGTCTCGAAAGTTCCCGACGCTCAAGCTATGTCCGATTTAGATGCTACCGTAGAGTGGGCACAAAAGTCAGGAAAAGGCAATATTAATAAGTTGGGAATTACAGGATTTTGCTGGGGTGGCAGAATGGTTTGGCTGTACTCTTCCCACAACCCAAAAGTCAAAGCTGGAGCGGCTTGGTACGGGCGTTTGGTTGGCAATTCTACGGCTTTAACTCCCAAACAGCCGATCGACCTTGCAGCAACTTTGAAAGTGCCTGTATTGGGGCTTTACGGCGGCAAAGACGAGTCAATTCCCAACGATACAGTCGAGAAAATGCGCCAAGTTCTCAAAACTGGCAGCAGCGGTTCCGAAATTGTGCTTTATCCAGATACGCCCCACGGTTTTAACGCTGACTATCGCCCCACTTACCGGGAAAAAGAAGCTAAGGATGCTTGGAAACAGATGCAAGATTGGTTTAAGAAGCACGGAGTTGCACAATAGTTTTGAGTTGTTAATTTTGACTTAAAACTGGTGTCAAGTTTGGGATCGAAAAAGGCAATATTAGCGAATAGCCCTTAAGACAGGTGGGTTTGTCGGCCCGACATTGGTAAACTGGGCGGTGTAGAATTATCGATCGAACAGGTAAGCCCGTGCTAGACGAACAAGCTAAAAAGACCATCTTGCGGAAAATCCCTCACGGATTGTACATCTGCGGTGTCAAAGACGGGGAGGAAGTCAACGGTTTCACCGCTAGCTGGGTGATGCAATCTTCCTTTACCCCTCCCTTAGTTGTCAACTGCGTCAAGCAAGACTCCAAATCCCACAGCATGATCAAAGCCAGCGGTGTGTTTGCTTTAAGTTTCCTAGAAGCAGGTCAAAAAGACTTAGCCCAGAAATTCTTCAAGCAGCAGCGCCGCGTTGGCAATAAATTTGAGGATGTAGAATTTTATCCCGGCGCGGAAACTGGTTGTCCGATTATCTCGGATTCTCTGGGTTACATCGAGTGCAAAGTTGTCGGTGCTGTGGAACACGGGGATCACACGGTTTATGTGGGAGAAGTTTTGGCCGCAGGCGTCCACCGAGAAGGCAATCCGTTGCTGCTAGAAAGCACCGGTTGGAATTACGGCGGCTAAAGACTTGGCAGTTGTTAGTAAAAAAAACTAACACTGAGAAACCCGGTTTCTTTAAAAGTCCGGGTTTCTGAACACTAAACAAATTTTTATGTTGAATTAGAGCGACCTATTTATTAATTGCGAGAGTTAGGCGACGCATCACTAATAAAAAATCAGCGACCATTGTGTCAGCGTTGTCTGGAGTTAAAATTGGTACGTGGACGAAAATACATTTAGCGGCTATTTGAGAATCGCAAATATGTTTTAAAACCGCATAATACAGAGCTTCGCAAACAAATTTTCCGGCTTCGTGACTGATTTCTGTTGCAGCTAAATCAGCGACTAGCGGTTCGAGATTAACTGCTGTTTTCCGAATGTCGCTCTCGCAGCAAGCGCAAGATTCTACGGTTAATTTTTGCCGACTTTCGGCCATGCCGCAGCAGATAATAGTGTCTGGTTGGAGTTGGTTGATTTCGGCGATCGCCAAATTCGGTGCTAGCTGAAAATCTACTGGCAGTTTCCTCAAAAAAGTCAGGGAATCAGGCAAAGATTTGATTTGGGAAATCTTGGCTAATAAGTCGTCGGAAGAGTTGGATTGCTGATGGGGAAGCCAAGTATCAAATGAGGTTAGCAGGATTTTCGCCGTCATATTTGTGCAATAATACTGATATTGATAATATAAGGCAAGTAAGTCAATGTCTGTCATTGCAGTAATAGACTATGGCATGGGCAATCTGCACTCAGTCTGTAAAGGCTTGGAAAATGTGGGTGCAGTGCCAAAAATTACAGATTCTCCTGCTATAATCGAGCAGGCTGATGCGGTGGTTTTGCCGGGAGTTGGTTCGTTTGACCCGGCAATGCAGAATTTACGATCGCGCAATTTGATAGAACCGATAAAAAGTGCGATCGCCTCGGGAAAACCTTTTTTAGGCATTTGTTTGGGTTTGCAAATTCTGTTTGAAAGTTCCGAAGAAGGTGTAGAACCTGGATTGGGGGTTATTGCGGGAAAAGTACGCCGATTTCGATCGGAACCGGGTTTGACAATTCCGCACATGGGATGGAATCAATTGCAATTTACTCAGCCGGATTTGCCGCTGTGGGAAAAATTACCGTCCGATCCTTGGGTTTATTTCGTGCATTCTTATTATGTCGATCCGGTGGAGTTGGAAGTGCGATCGGCAATGGTGACTCACGGCAGTCAAAACGTGACGGCGGCTATAGCTAAAGACAATTTGATGGCCGTACAATTTCACCCGGAAAAGTCTTCGAGTACGGGATTGCAAATGCTGTCAAATTTTGTCAGTCTGGTGAGGGAAAAAGTACCTGCTTAGGTAGCATGAATCTTGAAAAACCCGGTAGATTGCCGAAACCGGGTTTGACATTTTTAAAAGTCATTTTCCTTCTTCCTTCTTCCTTCTTCCTTCTTCCCTCTTCCTTCTTCCTAAATGACTTTAAGAATCTCTGGCAACCGCCAAATAAAAACCCTGCCGGGACTCGCAACTCGCCCTACACCTTCGCGAGTCAGAGAAGCTTTATTTAATATTTGGCAAGGGACGATCGCAGATTGCAGATGGCTTGACATTTGTACCGGCAGCGGTTCGATGGGTGCAGAAGCTTTGTGTCGTCAAGCGGCGAGTGTCACGGGCATCGAACAGTCGGCGAAAGCTTGTGCGATTATCCGGGAAAACTGGGAGCAAGTAGCAGACTCGTCCCAAACATTCCAAATACTGCGGGGAAACGCGACGGCGAAGTTGGCAACATTAGCGGGCCAGCAGTTCGATCGCATTTACTTCGATCCGCCCTACGCCAGCGACTTGTACGAACCTGTGTTAAACACGATCGCCAGCCAAGAAATGCTAGCACCAAACGGCGAAATGGCCGTCGAACACAGCCCGGAGCGATCGACACAACCGATTTCCGGCCTAGAAATTTGCCGCCAGAAAATATACGGCAATACAGCATTAACCTTTTACACACGCAGTGGCTGACAGGCTCAAACAGCAGCAGCCTCACTCCTCGACGCAGAAAGAAACCGGGTTTCATGGCGTTGGCGCGCCCGGGACTAAAAGTTTTTCCCCTGGATACAATACAAATTTTTCCGATGAAGTTAAGCTTTGTGCGTAGGTTGTCAGAGCAAGTTGCCTCAGCAATTGACGAAATAAATGGAGTTTAGGCTGAAAATAAAGACTTTCAGTTGTAACATGAACCCAAAGTGTGAGTGTGAATATTCCTAAAGGAGTGAATATGGTTCAGACACCTTCGCGCCCTCGTGGCAGCGAGTTTCCGGCTGCTAACTCGGTACAGCCAGTCAAACGGGATACGATTATGGTGGGAGATAGCCTCCCCCTGCCCAATACCAAACTCTTCGGCACAGACGGCATTCGCGGGAAAGTTGGAGAATTGCTGAATGCACCCTTAGCGCTGCAAGTGGGCTTCTGGGCTGGACAAGTTCTACGCCAAAATACCCCCAACCAGGGGCCTGTGATTTTGGGGCAAGACAGCAGGAATTCCAGCGATATGCTGGCAATGGCACTGTCAGCGGGTTTGACAGCCGCCGGTTTGGAAGTGTGGAATTTGGGATTGTGTCCCACTCCCTGCGTTGCTTATCTGGCAAGCATTTCGGAGTCTGTCGGCGGAGTGATGATTTCGGCTTCTCACAATCCCCCAGAAGACAACGGCATTAAGTTTTTCGGCTCAAACGGCTCGAAGCTGTCGCAGCAGTTGCAGGAACAAATCGAAGCGGGAATCCGGGGGGCAAAGGTTCCGGTTGCTAGCTTGGGTTGGGGGCAGCACTACCATCGGTCTGAGTTGATTAAAGATTATGCCACTTCGCTCTGTGATTCGCTGCAAAAGATGAATTTGGAGGGAATGCGAATAGTTTTGGATTTGGCTTGGGGGGCGGCTGCGGGTTTGGCGCCGGCGGTGTTCGCACAAATGGGGGCGGATGTGATCTGTTTGCACGACACTCCTGATGGATCTCGTATTAATGTTAACTGCGGTTCTACTCATCTCGACAGTTTGCAAGCTGCGGTTTTGGAACACAATGCCGATTTGGGATTTGCTTTTGACGGCGATGCCGATCGGGTTTTGGGTGTTGACAACCAAGGTCGAACGATTGACGGCGATTACATTCTTTATCTGTGGGGCCGGCAGTTGCGTGACTCCCAACAGTTACCATCCAATTTAATTATTTCTACTGTAATGGCTAACCTCGGCTTCGAGCGAGCTTGGGAAGAATTGGGCGGCAAACTAACTAGAACGAACGTGGGAGATCAGTACGTTCACGCTGAAATGCAGCGCACCGGTTCGATGTTGGGCGGCGAACAATCTGGACACATTCTTTGTCCGCATTACGGTGTCAGCGGCGACGGTTTGCTAACAGCTTTGCATTTGGCTTCGCTGGTGCGCCAGTCCGGGCAATCTTTGGCACAATTGGTAAGTGGCAGTTTCCAAACTTATCCGCAGTTGCTGCGAAATATTCGGGTGGACGATCGCGAAAAACGTCTAAAATGGCACGAGTGCGACGCAATGCAAAAGGCGATCGATCTTGCTACAACTGCAATGGGAGAACAGGGACGGGTTTTGGTTCGCGCTTCAGGCACTGAACCGCTAATGCGAGTTATGGTGGAAGCTGCCAGCGCCGAATTGGCTAATTTCTGGACTGAAAATTTAGTTTTAGCCGTTGGGCAACACATAGCTATCTGATGGAAATGGGGAATTAATCTGAAGGAAGAAGGAAGAAGGAAGAAGGAAGAAGGAAGAAGGAAGAAGGAAGAAGGAAGAAGGAAGAAGGAAGAAGGAAGAAGGAAGAATCCTCTAGATAAATATAGGGGCTATTGAAACCAATTTCTCATTCTTTATTCCCTCTTGCTTATTCCCTCTGTCCTAAATCACTAAATCCTTCTTTCTTCATTTCCCCATTTCTGATTTTATGAATAGCAAATCAATTCAAAATGGGCGGTTGCATCGAATTTAGTTAAAAGTTTTAATTGTCGTCATATTAATAACGGGGATATTTTTTCGATTTACTAACCTCGATCGCAAAGTCTACTCCTTCGACGAATCTATCACCTCGCTGCGAATTGCTGGCTACACCTGGACGGAAATGGTGCAGCAAGATTTTCAAGGCAAAACAATTAGCGTCGCAGATTTGCAGCGGAAATACCAGCAGATAAATCCCGAAAAAAGTTGGTTGGATACTGTTAAAGGTTTAGCTACAGAAGAACCTCAACTGTCCCCACTGTATTTTATTTTAGCCAGATTTTGGGTGCAGTTGTTCTGCCCGCAAGTGGCGACTGTCAGAAGTCTTTCAGCTTTGATTAGTTTGTTAGTTTTTCCCAGCATTTATTGGCTGTGCTGGGAATTATTTCGCTCTGAGTCTGCGGGATGGGTGGCTGTTACAATCGTCGCTGTTTCACCCTTTCACGTCTTGTACGCGCAAGAGGCAAGACCGTACATGATGTTTGCAGTTGTCGTCTTGCTGTCGAATGCAATTCTGCTGCGGGCGTTAGCGAAGCCCTCGAAGAGGATCGCCCTACAAAATTCTCCCACCACATCTAAATTGAGCAAGGCTGTTTGGTCTATTTATGCGATCGCCTTGACTTTAGGACTTTATTCGAGTTTATTATTTTTGTATCGGCTCAATAAATAGAGGGAGCAGTTATTCTAGTTGCCAAGACAAGCCCAAGGGATGAAGAGAAGATTTTTCGCGAATAATAGTAGA